>JAVEEB010000208.1 GCA_030840665.1 Frankiaceae bacterium
ACGTCGTACACAGAGCTGTCAGCCAGACATCTCGCACATAGCTACACGTGGCGCCCAACGCGCCGTAGCGCGCAAGTCTTCCCTGTCGGCGGCCGGCCACCCACGTCCACCCCCGGCCTGCGCGGCAACGGGGTCGCCAACCCCTACGCTGGCCCGCGTGGACTGGAACCTGCGCGCCTGCGGCCGGCACGGTCATGAGACCTATCAGCCGCTCGAAACGGACCTGGCCGAGCGGCTGCACGCGGAGACGGCCGCCGGCGACGCCTGGCGATGCCTGCGCTGCGGCGACTTCGTGCTGGGCGAGCCGCGCCGCAGCGGGCCGGCCGACGACGCCCCGGTCCTCCTGCGGGGGCGGGCCCTCCGGGACGCGACGGTGCTGCGACTGCTTGCCGCGGAGCGCGGCCTCCGCGGGGTCGTCATCGCGCTGCTGGCGTTCGCCGTCTACGACCTCAGGTCGTCGCAGGCGACCCTCAACCAGTGGTTCGCGGAGAAGCTCCCGGCGCTGCGCGTGACCGCCGACGCCTTCAATTGGAACATCGACGACAGCAGCATGGTCCACACGATCCGCAGCGTCCTCAACGCGAAGAGTTCGACGCTCAACCTCGTCGCGCTCGGGCTCGCCGCGTACGCCCTCCTGCAAATCATCGAGGGGGTCGGGCTGTGGCTGCTCAAGCGGTGGGGCGAGTACTTCGCGGTCGTGGCGACGAGTCTTTTCATCCCGTTCGAGGTGCACGAGATCCTCAAGAAGGTGACCTGGCTGCGCGTCGGGGCCTTCATCATCAACGTGGGCGCCGTCCTCTACCTGCTCTGGTCCAAGCGGCTGTTCGGCATCGGCGGGGGGCGGGAAGCGTACGAGGCGGCGCGACACAGCGCGGCGCTCATCGAGGTGGAGCAATCCGCGATGACGAAGCCGGGGCCGCCGGCGCACGTCGGGTCACCGGAGCCGGACGCCGGCTAGGTCGCCGAGGAGTTGCCGGCAGACTGTTTGCTGGTCGGGCGCTTGCCGAACTCGTGGTGCAACGCCGACAGCGCTGCGCGATGGCCGCTCATGCCGTGTACGCCCGCACCCGGCGGGGTCGCCGCGGAGCAGAGATAAACACCCTTCAAGGGCGTCCTGTACGGCGGGAACGTCAGCGCGGGGCGCACCGCGGTCTGCAGGAGCGTCGGCGCTCCCCCGGTGATGTCGCCACCGACGAAGTTCGGGTTGTACTGCTGGTAGTCGGCCGAGGTGCGCACATGCGTACGGCGGATGACGTCGCGAAAGGCGGGTGCGTATCGCTCCACCTCGGCGATGATGCGCTCGCTCATGTCGACCGTCGAACCGTTGGGCACGTGGCAGTACGTCCACAGCGTGTGGCCGCCGCCCGGCGCACGCGTCTGATCGAACAGCGTTGCCTGGGCGGCCAGCACGAACGGCCGGTCCGGGTGCAGGCCGTTGTTGCACGCGTCTTCGGCGCGTGCGATGTCCGCGGCGGTCCCGCCGAGGTGCAACGTGCCGGCGAGCGCCAGCTCCTTGTTGAGCCAGGGCACCGGCTCCGACAGCGAGAAGTCCACCTTGCACACGCCGGGGGCGTGCTTCCATCGGCCCAGTTGCCAGCGGTACGCGGCCGGGAGATGGTCCCCTGCCATCCGCAGCAGGGCCGCCGGCATCACGTCGAGGAGGACGGCGCGGGCCGCGGGCAGCTCCTCCAGTCGCGACACCGCGTGCCCGGTGACGATCTCGCCGCCGTTCGCGCGGATGTAGTCCGCGAGGCCGTCCGTGATGCGCTGCGTCCCACCCACGACGAACGGCCACCCGGCCGAATGGGCAAGTAGCGCAAGAAAAATCGCGAACCCGCCCGTCGCCGCTGCCCGCGGTCGCGCCGTCGAGTGCGCAGCGCACCCACCGATGATCGCCTTCGCCTCCTCCGTGCTGAACCGGCGCGCCAGCAGGTCCGCCGACAGCACGGCCCGCGACCCGAACCGGACAGCAGTCGCCACATCGCCGGGCCACCGCAGGAGCGGCCCTGTCACGAAGTCGACGAGGTAGTCGATCCGGGGCAGGAACTGCTCCACCATCGCCCGGTAGGCACCCGCGTCCTTGCCGAGCGAGGCGGCGGTGTCCTCGACCGACCGGCGCACGATGGCCGCGCGCACCGCATCCACGGGATGCGCGAACTGCACCTCGGGCCACACGAGTTCGACACCCAGGTTTTCCAGGCCCAGCTCGGAAAAGAAGGGCGAGGCGACAGTGAGCGGCACGACACTCGCGCACACATCGTGCAGCAGCCCGTCGTCGGTGAGCTCGGCGGACCGGCAGCCGCCGCCGACCGTCGCGGCCTGCTCGTAGACCCGGACGGCAACGCCCGCTCGCGCGAGCGTGGCCGCTGCCGTCAGGCCATTGATGCCCCCGCCCACGACGATCGCGTCGATCGTCACACGTGGTCCTTCCGTCAGAACGAAGCGGGCATCAATTGACGGCGCCGGGAGCCGACGCCACGTCATCGTCGCAGACGTGGATGATCCGCAGGGATCGTGCCAGCGTGAGAAAAGCGTCTGCGTACGGCGAATCCTGCGTCTCCTTCGCCACACGCTCCCAGTCGATCTGCTCGCGCAACGAGCGGGCCATCGGGAGCGAGAGCGCGAAGTCGCAGTATTTCTCGCCGAACGACAGCAGCTTCATCACCATCATGTCGGTGGCACCGAGGACCGGCATCCGGATGGCCGCCACCTCGAAGAAGTCCGCACCCTCGAGTTCCTCGCGGATGACGGGCCGCCCCACCGGGTGGTGGATGAGGTCGATCAGGTTCTCGCCGTCGAACACCTTGATGAGCCAGTCCTCCGGCGGTTGCACGACCGTCATCCCCGCGCGCTCCAGCGCGTCGATCGCGCGCGGGATGTCGTCAGGGGTGAGGACGA
The DNA here is from genome assembly GCA_030840665.1 of Frankiaceae bacterium. Taxonomy (GTDB): domain Bacteria; phylum Actinomycetota; class Actinomycetes; order JAVEEB01; family JAVEEB01; genus JAVEEB01. The sequence continues at coordinate 2,899 of JAVEEB010000208.1, forward strand.
AATCGACGTCGTGATCCGGCTCGGGGCCGCCGCGGGCCCACACGCCGTACCCACCCGCAAGGGCGAAGTACAGGTTCGCCGCCTTCAACGTCGACGCAACGCGCTTGAGGCTCTCGCGCAGCGACGTGTCCTGATGCTGGCCACTCATTGGGGCGGCGTACCCAATCCCGCAGTGCCTACGCGAACGGGGACCTACGCAAAGGGGCGCACGGTGACGTCGGAGCCGATCCTGATGGCCTCGATGAGCACCTCGCCCTCGCGTACGCTCGCCCCCGGCCACACCACCGAACGCTGCACGGTGCCCCGTACGGATGCGCCCGCGCCGATCGACGATTCGCCACCGTTGGCGAGCAGGTTCGCGCACAGGTAGTCGGCCGGTGTGTCGCAGGGGATGCACATGCCCTCCGCGCGGACGAACTCCAGCAGGTTCTTCTCCGCCAGCTCCCGCCACATCACTTCGTACAAACCGGTCGGTTCGGCGCGTAGCTGGCTCACGTACCGCCACGGAATCAGGGCGGCCCCGACGTACCGCCACTGGCCGTCGAAGTCCGGACGGGCCGCCTCCGGGAGCACCAGGAGCCGCACGCGTTCGTGGTCCCACCGGTCGGTGAACGGGGCGAGCCCGCGTTCGTGCCAGGTGTCGCCGTTGGTCAGCAGCACATCGCGGCCGTCGATCCAGGGGCGCAGGTGACCCAGGGCCCCCGCCGTGCCGAGGGCCTGCGGCTCCTCGACGGACACGTGCACGTGCGAGCCGGCCAGGTGCTCCTCCACCTGCTCGCGCAGGTAGTGAACGTTGACGGCCACGTGGGGGGTGACGGCCTGCACGCGGGCAACGGCGTGGTCGAGCAGCGGGACGTTCGCCACGGGGCAGAGTGGCTTGGGACGGTACAACGTCAATGGCTGCAATCGGGTGCCTTCACCCGACGCGAGCACGACCCCGGCAAGATCTTGAGTCACGTGCACAGCATGACGGGTAAGCCGTCCAGGAGGCCGTAAGGTGACGCGACGACGCGAGGAGCCCCAGTGACCGAAGACGCCCACCTGTCATCCGAGGACTCCTCGATCGAGGACGACCCGCGCGTGACGACCGCCGAGATGCAACGGGTCGGCGTGACGGAGAAGACCCCGTTCGGCCGGCCCGGCCGGCCCATGGACCGGCGCTCCCCGTTCTACATGGGTTTCGTCGGGGCCATCGGCGCGCTGCTGGCGATCCTGTTGTCGCGCGTCATCACGCAGGTCACATCCGTGCTCATCCTGGTCCTGATCGCCGCCTTCCTCGCCGTCGGCCTCGACCCGATGGTGCGGTCTCTCGTGAAGCGCGGCATGCGTCGCGGTGTGGCCGTGCTGATCGTGGCGATGTGCGCCGTGCTCCTGCTCGGTGTCTTCACAGCGGCGATCGTGCCGCCGATCGTCACGCAGACACGGACGTTCGCGCAGCGGGTACCCGAGCTCCTCAATACGTTGCAGACGAGCAACTCGGCGATAGCGGTGCAGTTGCGGAAGAGCAATGTGCTCCACAACCTCCAGGACAATGCGACCCCCGACAAGCTGTCGGCGCTCGGCCTGCACGCCGTCGGCGGGGCCTTCGGCTTCGGGAAGTTCCTTGTCAGCTTCATCTTCACGCTGCTGACGGTCGTC
>JAVEEB010000220.1 GCA_030840665.1 Frankiaceae bacterium
GGGACGCCGCCGGCGAGCTCGAGCACCTCGCGGAACGTCGTACCCAACGGAATCTCGTACTGACCCGGGCGCACGACGTGACCGCTGACGCTGAACATCTTCGGGCCGGGCGACTTCTCCGTGCCCATGCTCTTGAACCAGGCCGCACCGTTGCGGATGATGTACGGCACCGAGGCGATTGTCTCGACGTTGTTGACGCACGTCGGGGACGCGTAAAGCCCAGCCACAGCAGGGAAAGGCGGGCGCAGCCGCGGCTGCCCGCGGTAGCCCTCGAGCGAGTCGAGGAGCGCCGTTTCCTCGCCGCAGATGTAGGCGCCCGCGCCGCGGTGCAGGGTCAGCTCGAGGTCGAAGCCGGTGCCCATGACGTTCTTGCCGAGGTAACCCTTGGCGTACGCCTCGTCGATCGCGCGCTGCAACCGGCGGCCGGCGTGCACGAGCTCGCCGCGCAGGTAGATGAAGGCGTGGTTGGAGCGGATCGCGTACGACGCGATGATCATGCCCTCGATCAGCCCGTGCGGGTCGATCATCATGTACGGCGCGTCCTTGCACGTGCCCGGCTCGCCCTCGTCGGCGTTGACGACGAGGTAGTGCGGCTTGCCGTCACCCTGCGGGATGAAGCCCCACTTCATGCCGGTGGGAAAGCCTGCGCCGCCGCGGCCGCGCAGGCCCGAGTCCTTCACGATGGCGATCACGGCGTCCGGGTCCAGGGCCAGCGCGGTGCGCGCGGCCTTGTAACCCTCGGTCGCCTCGTACGTCTTCATCGTCCACGGCTGGTCGGCGTCCCAGCGCGACATCAGCATGCGGGTCTCGGCGATCACTTCTCCGCCTTCCGGGCTGCCGCGTCCGTCTGCGCCACATCCACGAAGCCCGCGAGCTCCATCTCGACCTCGCGGAACGTGCGCGGCGTCTCGCCGCGGATCGGCGCCGGCACCGTGCCCGCCTGCAGCGACTTGACGATGCCGAGAGCCGACTCGGTTGTCTGGTCGTCGTAGAACTCGTAGTTGACCGTCACGACGGGCGCGAAGTCACACGCAGCAAGGCATTCCGCGTGCTCGAGCGTGATGCGGCCGTCCTCGGTCGTCTCGTTGTGGCCGACGCCCAGGTGTTCCTTCACGCACGCGTAGATCTCTTCGCCGCCGCGCAGCTGGCACGCGATGTTGGTGCACACGCTGACGAGGTAATCGCCCGTCGGGCGGCGCTTGTACATCGTGTAGAAGGTCGCGACAGCGCCGACCTCGGCCTTCGTGAGGCCGAGCTCTTCAGCGCACAACGCGACGCCGGCGGGGGTGACGTACCCCTCCTCGGCCTGCACGAGGTGCAACATCGGCAGCAACGCACTGCGCGACTTGGGGTAACGGGCGATGATCGCCCGCGCCCGCTCGCGAGTCTGCTCGGACAAGGGCACTAGCGATCCACTCCACCCATGACGGGGTCGACGCTCGCGACCGCCGCGATCACGTCGGAAATCATGCTGCCCTCGGTCATCGCCGGGACTGCCTGCAGGTTGACGAACGAGGGGTCGCGCACGTGGACACGGTACGGGCGGGTGCCCCCGTCGCTGACGACGTGGTAGCCCATCTCGCCGCGCGGCGACTCGATCGGCACGTAGACCTGCCCGGCCGGCACGCGGAAACCTTCCGTGACCAGCTTGAAGTGGTGGATGAGCGCCTCCATGGAGGTGCCCATGATGTTGCGGATGTGGTCGAGCGAGTTGCCCATGCCGTCGCTGCCGAGGGCGAGCTGGGCGGGCCACGCGATCTTCTTGTCGCCGATCATCACGGGGCCGGGCCGCAGCTTGCCGAGGCACTGCTCGATGATTTTGAGCGACTCGCGCATCTCGGCGACACGGACCTCGAAGCGGGCCCAGCAGTCGCCGTTCTCGCGGGTGGGGACGTCGAACTCGTAGGTCTCGTAGCCGCAGTACGGCTCCTGCTTTCGCAGGTCCCACGGGAGCCCGGCGGCGCGGAGCAACGGGCCGGTGACGCCGAGGGCGACGCAACCGCTGGCGTCGATCACGCCGACGTTCTTGTTGCGGGCCGCCCAGATCGGGTTGCCGGCGAGCAGGCCCTCGTTCTCCTTGATCTTCTTCGGCATGTACACGAGGAACTCGCGGATCTTGTCGACCGCGCCCGGGGGCAGGTCCTGGATGACGCCGCCGGGGCGGACGTACGCGTGGTTCATGCGCAATCCGGTGATGAGCTCGAGGATCTCGAGAATGACCTCGCGCTCGCGCCAGCCGTACAACATCATGCCCATCGCGCCGAGCTCGAGGCCGCCGGTCGCGAGCCAGACGAGGTGCGACGCGATGCGCTGCAGCTCCATGACGAGGACGCGGATGACGGTCGCGCGCTCCGGGATGTCGTCGGTGATGCCGAGCAGCTTCTCGACGGCGAGGCAGTAGGCCGTCTCGTTGTACAGCGGCGCGAGGTAGTCCATCCGCGTGACGAACGTGACGCCCTGCACCCAGTTGCGGTACTCCGTCGACTTCTCGATGCCCGTGTGCAGGTAGCCGATGACGAGCCGGCACTCGGTGACCGTCTCCCCTTCGAGCTCGAGCACGAGCCGGAGCACGCCGTGGGTCGAGGGGTGCTGCGGCCCCATGTTGACGACCATCTTCTCGGTGCCGCTGATCGCCTCGTCCGTCAGCGAGTCCCAGTCGCCGCCGACGAGCGTGAAGATGCGGCCCTCGGTCGTGTCGCGGCTCGGGGCAAACGGGTCGGTCGGGCTCGCGCCCGTCCCGGGGGTGTCTGTGGTGGTCATGCGTACGACCTCCGCTCGTCCGGCGGCGGCACGTGCGCGCCCTTGTATTCGACGTCGATGCCGCCGAGTGGATAGTCCTTGCGCTGCGGGTGCCCGATCCAGTCGTCCGGCATCTGGATCCGGGTGAGCGCGGGGTGACCGTCGAACACGATGCCGAAGAAGTCCCACGCCTCGCGCTCGTGCCAGTCGGCGGTCGGATACACCGACACCACCGACGGGATGTGCGGGTCCTCGACGGTCGTCGCGACTTCCAGCCGGAGGCGGCGACGGTAGGTCATCGACGTCAGGTGGTAGACCGCGTGCAGCCGGCGCGGCGAGTCGATGTAGTCGACACCGCTCACGGAGCTCAGCAGCTCGAAGCGCAGCGAGGGGTCGTCGCGCATCGTGCGGCACAACTCGAGGATGTGCTCGCGCTTCACGTGCAGTGTCAGCTCGCCGCGGTCGACGACGATGCGCTCGATCGCGTCGCCGAAGCCGCCGAAGACCTCGGCCAGATGGTCGGTGGCCTCGTCGTACCAGCTCCCGTAGGGCTTGGGCGTCGACAGGTCCGCATGCACCGGCGTCGCGAGGCCGTTGAAGCCCGACGTGTCGGAGGAGCCGGACACGCCGAACATGCCGCGGCTCGGGCGCGCCGGACTCAAGGAACCGTCACCGGTCTCGCTCATCAGCGGCGCTTCTGGATCTCGAGGACCGGCAGGCCGGCACTGACGGCGGTGCCGCGGACGATCGGCTTCTGGTACGGCGAGTCGTCCAGCTCCGTGCGGGTCAGCTTGCCCGTCACGTCGCCGGCCTGGATCTTGGCGTGCAGCTTGAGGATCGCATCGAGGAGCATCTCGGGCCGCGGGGGGCAGCCCGGCAGGTACATGTCGACGGGGACGATGTGGTCGACGCCCTGGATGATCGCGTAGTTGTTGAACATGCCGCCGCTGGAGGCGCAGACGCCCATCGCGATGACCCACTTCGGCTCGGACATCTGGTCGTAGATCTGGCGCAGTACGGGAGCCATCTTCTGGCTCACCCGGCCGGCGACGATCATGAGGTCGGCCTGGCGCGGGGTCGCGCTGAAGCGTTCCATGCCGAAGCGCGCGATGTCGTACTTGCCGGCGCCCGTCGCCATCATCTCGATGGCACAACAGGCCAGGCCGAACGTCGCCGGCCAGACCGACGACTTGCGCGCCCAGTTCACGGCACCCGCGACGGTCGTGAGAATCACGCCGGTCGGGAGCTTCTCCTCGAGACCCATGTGGTGGTTGCTCGCTTCAGCCTTGGTTGACGGTGAGGACTAGTCCCATTCGAGCCCGCCGCGACGCAGGACGTACACGTACGCGACGAGAACGGGGGCGACAAACAACAGCATTTCGACGAACAAGAAGATCGACGAGCTGCCCGTACGGAAGAAGGCCACGGCCCACGGGTAGAGAAAAATGATCTCGATGTCGAACACGATGAAGAGCATCGCGGTCAGGTAGAACTTGATCGGCATGCGGCTGCCGACCGCCCGCGGTGACGGCTCGATCCCGCACTCGTACGCGTCGAGCTTGGCGCGGTTGTAACGCTTCGGGCCGACGAGGGAGTTGGCGGCGATCGACCCGACGGCGAACAGCGTCGCCAGGATGAACAGGACCACCATCGGCAGGTAGACGTTCAGTCCCATGGCTGTCCTTCCTCGAGCGTTGGGGCGTGCCAGCGGTTCAGTGTAGGTAAAGCGATCGTCGGCTATGCGGCCGGGGCGACCTTGGCGAGTGCGTTGATGACACGGTCGACGGCGTCGCCGCCGCGGGCGTCGGTGAGGTTGGCCATCAGCTTCAGCAGGGCCCGCATGAGGGCGGGGTGCTTCAGGCCGTGTTCGGTGCAGGCCTTCATGACCTGCGGGTGCCCGATGAGCTTCACGAACGTGTTGCCGAGGCGGTAGTAGCCGCCGTACGTGGACTTGAGGTGCGTGGAGTAGCCGGTGAGGGCGCGCTCCCTGGCCGGGCCCTCCTTGCGGGAGAGGGCCTGCACGACGGTCTCGGCGGCCAGGTAGCCGGACTCCATGGCGTAGGCGATGCCCTCCCCGTTGAACGGGTTGACCATGCCTGCGGAGTCGCCGAGGAGAAGAAGACCATCTTTGTACGCCGGCTGGCGGTTGAAGCCCATGGGCAACGCGGCGCCCTTCGCCTTCCCGGTGGCCGTCTCCTCGGTCATCTCCCAGTCGCCGGGCAGGCTCGCCACCCAGCGGTTGAGGAGATCGGGGTAGTCGGTCTTGCCGAAGGCGGCGCTGGTGTTGAGGGCGCCGAGGCCGACGTTGCAGGTGCCGTCGCCCATCGGGAAGATCCAGCCGTAGCCGGGGAGCAGGCGGCTCTCGCGCGGCTTGCCCTCCCACAGCTCGAGCCAGCCTTCGAGGTAGTTGTCGGTGGAGCGGGGGCTGCTGTAGTAGCGGCGGTAGGCGACGCCCAGCGGGCGGTCGTGTCGACGCGGGATGCCGGCGCCCAGCGCGGTGCGGGCGGAGTTGCCGTCGGCGGCGAGCACGACGGGGGCCCGGTAGTTGACCTTGTCGGCCTTGCGGTCGCCGGTGGTCTGTGCGGTGACGCCGATGACGCGGCCGGTCGTCTCGTCGTGGAGCGGGCCGAGGACGTTCGTGGACTCCTGCAGCCGGGCGCCCGCCTTCTGCGCGTGCCGGATGAGGATCTCGTCGAAGTCCATGCGGGTGCGGGTCACGCTGTAGGGCGGGTAGTTCGAGAGCTCGGGCCAGGGCAGCTCGAGGCTGATGCCCCCGCCGTACACCCGCAGGCCGTCGCTGTGCCGCCAGCCGGCCTCGACGCTCGTGTCGATGCCGAGCCGGATCAGCTGCTTGACGCCGCGGGGGGTGAGCCCGTCGCCGCAGACTTTCTCGCGGGGGAAGCTCGTCTTCTCGAGGACGAGGACGTCGAGGCCGGCCTGGGCCAGGTACGCCGCTGCGGTAGCTCCGGAGGGACCGGCTCCGACGACGATGACGTCGGCGTCGTGGTCGGCGGTGCGCTGCGGCACGCGAGCTCCTCAGGCCATCCGGTGCGGCACCCGGCGGGCGTCGCCTCGTGCGCTTGTGAACACTTTCACGAGCGTCTCAGCGGCGATGATAAGCCCTGGGCAACACCCATGCCACGACGCGTCAGGGACGGGTCGCGCGGTGCAGGGCCACGACCCCGAACGTGAGGCCCCGCCATTGCACGCCGCCCCAGCCCGATTCCGCGATCCGCCGGCCGAGGGTGTCGCCGTCGGGCCAGGTCAGCATCGACTCGGTGAGGTAGCGGTAGGCGGCCGGGTTGGACGAGAACCGGCTCGCCACGGTCGGCAGCATCCGCAGCCACGTGCGGTTGCCGAAGCGCAGGATCGGCCTTGCGGGCTGGCTCGTCTCGCAGATCACCAACCGACCCCCTGGCTTCGTGACCCGCAGCATCTCCCCCAGCGCGGCATCGACGTCCGCCACGTTGCGCAGCCCGAACGAGATGGTGACGACGTCGAAGGACTCGTCGGCGAAGGGCAGCCGCAAGGCGTCGCCCGCAACGAGTGACACGACGTTTCCGTACTTGCGGCCCTGCTCGAGCATGCCCAGGGAAAAGTCTGCGGCGACGACGCGCGCGCCGGCCGACGCCAGCACCACTGAGCTGACGGCCGTCCCGGCCGCGAGGTCCAGAATTGTCATGCCTGGTTGGGGATCGACGGTCTCCATGGCCTCGCGGCGCCAGCGGGACTCGAGCCCGAACGTCATCACACGGTTCATCAGGTCGTAGCGTTTCGCGACGCCGTCGAACATCGCCGCCACCTCGTCGGGCCGGCGGTCGAGCCGGGCGCGCGTCATGAGATCTCCTTGCTGGGCAGCGAATTGCGCGGCACGACCGCCCCGGCGAGCACCGTGACGGTGCAGCTGCCGTGCCCGGACGCGACGAGGCTTGCGTAGATGTCGTCGACGATCGGCACGTCGAACACCGCGAGGTCCGCCCGCGCCCCGACCTCGAGCCGGCCGATGTCGCGCATGCCGAGCGCGGCGGCCCCGCCGATCGTCGCGGCCTCGATCAGGCGGCGGTCGAGGTCTGGCTCGTCGTACCCCTGAGAAATCGCCAGCGCGCGCAGTGCCTGCACGTCTCCGAGGACATCGAGGTCCAGGTTGCTGGCGCTCGAGTCCGTGCCGACGGCGATCTGGTTGCCCTCCCGCAGGTACGCGGCGACCGGCGCCTCGCCCGAGTGCAGGATGGCGTTCGACCGCGGGCACAAGGCAACGGCGGTGCCCCGCTCGCGCAGCAGCGCTCGATCGGCGGCATCGACGTGGACCCCGTGGGCGATGTGCACGTCGGGCCCCAGGAGGCCCAGGGCATCGAGACGGGCCACGGGCGTCATCCCGCATCCGCGGCCGGCAAGGTCGAGCAGCAGCCCGGTCCGGTCGGCGCCGACCGCGAACGGCCCCGTGCCGCTGAACACGAACTCGCACTCGTCGACCGTCTCCGCCGCGTGGGGGTGCAGGCGCAACCCGCGCTCGCGGGCCAGCTCGCCGATGGTGCGCATGGTCTCGGAGCTGTTCGTGTACAGGGAGTGCGGGCTCAGGCCGGCGTCCGCGGCGCCCAAGCGGGTCTCGAGTTCTGCCCGCAGTTTCGGCCAGCGGATGTCGTCCGCCCCGACCACTTCCTGGTAGCGGATCCCGACGAGCCCGGCCTCCTGCGCGGCCACCGCGGCGAAGCCGTACGTGTCGACGTCCGCGACGGCCGTCGTGCCGCTCGCCAGCACCTGCTGGACGCCGTCCCGCGCGCTGGCGAGCCACTCGTCGGTCGTCGTCGCCCGGTAGCGGGCGAAGAACAACCCGACCCACTCCGCGAAGGACACGCCGAGGGTCGCCATGTCCGCGTACGCCGTGAGCTGCAAATGCGTGTGAGCGTTGACGAGTCCGGGCGTCAGGACACCGTCGTGGCGGTGGATCGCAGCGCCGTACAGGTCCTCGATCTCTGTACGCGCGCCGACCGCGAGGATGCGCCCCTCGTCGACCGCGACGGCGCCATCCCGGATCGGGCCGGTGACGACGGGGACCACCACAGTCGCGGCGTGTACTTCGATGGTCACGCGCTCATCGTCTCAGCTGCCCGTTCGGACTCCTGACCGAGGCCCGCGGGGAGCAACCACGCCGCAACGCAGGCAGCGAGGAAGGCGATCCCGGCCGCCACCCCCATCGCGACCGCGGCGCCGTCTTCGAAGGCGTTGCGCGCGGCGGCTGCCAACCCCGGGTGGTTCAGCATGAGCGCGGTGCCGAGGCCCTCGCGCGCGCCGGGCGGCGCGTCGGCCGGCAGGTTGGCCCGGTAGCCGGTCGACACGAGGGCGCCGAGGAGCGCCACCCCCAGGGCGATGCCGATCTCCTGCACCATGTCGTTGAGCGCGGAACCGAGGCCGGCCCGCTCGACGGGGATCGCGCCGAGCAGCGCCTCGGAAGCCGGAGCGAGCGCGAGCCCCGCCCCAAAGCCGACGCCGAGGAAGGTGACGACGATCCGCGAGTAGCCGCCGCCGCGGCCGATGAGGGCGAAGTACGCGAGGCCGAGGCTCACGATGGTGAGGCCGACGAAGACGAGCACGCGCCCGCCGACGCGCCTGGTCAGCGGCTCCGACAGGACCGCGCCCACGATCACCGCGGCGACGAGCGGCAACATCCGCAGCCCGGCCGCCAACGGCGACAGGCCGAGAACGAACTGCAGCTGCTGCGTCACGAGGAAGCTCGCGCCGCCGAACGTGAACAGGAGCAGCGTCCCGGCGACGGCAGCCCCGATGAACCGCCGCTGCCCCAGGATGGCGAAGTCGAGCATGGGGTGATCCGTGCGCCGTTCCCACCAGAGGAACGCCACGCCGAAAGCGCCCGTCAAGGTGACGGCCGACAAGACGTCCGTCGAGCTCCAGCCGTGCGCGGGGGAGGAGATCACGGCGTACACGAGGCTTGTCATGAAGCCGGTGCTCAGCAGGGCGCCCACGATGTCCGCACGTCTGGCGACCGGATCCCGCGACTCCGGCAGGAGCCGGACGGCCACGACGGTCGCGACGGCGACGACCGGCACGTTGAGCAGGAAGACCGATCCCCACCAGAAGTGCTCGACGAGGACGCCGCCCAGGATCGGGCCGGCGGCCATGCCGAGGGCGCTCATGCCGCCCCAGACCGACATGGCCTTCACGCGTTCCCGCGCCGGGAACACGTTGATGAGGATCGACAAGGTACCGGGCATCAGCAGGGCGCCGCCGAGGCCGAGGAGGGCGCGCGCCGCGATGAGCCAGGACGTCGTCGGCGCGAACGCGCAGGCCAAGGACGCGACACCGAAGACGAGCAGGCCGGCCACGAAACCGCGCTTGCGGCCGTACGTGTCGGACATCGTGCCCGACGACAGCAGCAGCCCGCCGAAAACGAGGGAGTAGGCGTCGATCACCCACTGCACCTCGGCCGTCGAGGTCTGCAGGTCGTTGGACAGGGACGGGATCGCGACGTTCAGGACGGTGTTGTCGAGAACGACCACGAACAGGCTGACGCACAGGACCCCGAGGATGACCCAGCGCCGGGGGTGGCCCTGGACGTCGTACGTGTAGCGGGTCCCGTGTGTCACCGTGAGAGTGTCCCCTATCCCGGGCGACGTTCCGCCTGTACGAAAGGACCCGCTCCGATGCCGACCGCGACCGGATCGTTCACCGTCGACAGCTTCGACGCGACGCCCCTCGACGGGGACGGTGGGCTGCTGGCCCATATCGAGATCGGCAAGACGTTCAGTGGGGGTCTCACCGGGACGTCCACGGTCTACATGACGTCCGCGCGCACGGCGGTCGACGACTCGGCGGGCTACGTGGCGATCGAGCGGGTCGTGGGCGTGGTGGACGACCTGGACGGGACGTTCGTGCTGCAGCACTCCGGCGTCTCCAACCGCGGGGTCCAGAGCCTGACGATGATGGTGGTGCCGGACTCCGGGACCGGCTCGCTGGAGGGCCTGGCCGGGGAGCTGGCGATTGTGGCCGACCTGCCGGGCGGCCACGAGTACGCGTTCACCTACACGATCGGCTAGCCGGTCTGCGGCCGGACCGCCGCCTAACTTCGTGCGCCACGACAAATGTCGTCACATGTGACGACATTTGTCGTGAGCGACGTGTCCGCGAGCGACGTGTCCGCGAGCGACGTGTCCACGAGCGACGTGTCCGCGAGCCCTGTGGACAGACGAGCCGCGGTGAGCCGGGACACGCCAGGCTCAACGGGTGGATGTCGACTTCGACCGAGAGTGGCAGTCCGATGTCCTGACCCGCCAACAGCTCCGCGAGGCCGGGATCAGCCATGACGCCGTCCGCAGCAAGGTGCGGGCAGGTAGGTGGCAAGCCGTGGGCAGCGTGGTGGTTCTGCACAACGGGCCCCTGACCGAGACGCAGACCCTCTGGTGCGCGGTGCTCGACCAACCTCAGCCCAGCGCACTGGCCGGAATCACCGCAGCGATCGCCTATGGGTTGCGCACCAAGCCTCGCACCGAGATTCATGTCGCGATTCCGATTGGCGCGCGTCGACGGCCTCGGCCTGGTGTCGTCACGCACCGAGTCGCCGATAGCCGCCCGGCTTCTGCACCCGGCGTTTCGCGGGTCTCCGCGCCTCGCGCCATCGTGCAGGCCGCGCTTTGGGAACCAGACCCGTCAGTTGCCGCAGGCCTGTTCATCGCAGGCTTCCAGCAGCGCCTGGTGAAGCCCAAACCGGTGACGCGAGAACTCGACGCGTCGCGCAGAAGCTCACGTATCGATCTATTGAGGGGACTGATGGACGACGTTGCCAAGGAGGTCGGTTCGCTGGCTGAGGTCGAGTTTCTCCGGCTTGCCAAGCGCGCCGGGCTGCCGGTGCCGGTCTGCCAGGCATTGCGACGCGAGTCCGGTGGCAAGGCTCGCTACCTCGACTTCGATTTCGGTCCCTTCGCGGTCGAGGTCGACGGGCCGCTCCATTGGCAGGACGGCGTGGACGCCCACAACAAGCGCCGGAATGCCCTGTCCCGGCAGCGCCAAGCTGTCCTGCACTTCACGACCATGGCGGTGTGGACGGACGCGGACTATGTCGTGAGCGAGCTTCGTGGGATGTGGCGGGACCTGCACGGAGCCGTTTAAGGCTCCGCGACGTGCGCCACGACAAATGTCGTCACATCTGACGACATTTGTCGTGAGCCAGCGGTTAGGCAGTCGAGGCGGGCGGCGGGGGCGGCGGGGTGGTCGGCGGGGGCGGTGGGCTAGGCCGAGGCGGGGGCGGCGGCCTGCACCGTCGGCATCGGCAGGGGCGACGTCGTCCCAGCCGCGGCCGCGCTCGACTCCGGCGAACCCGTCAGCGTCGAACTGAAGTGCGAGACCACGAGGTCGTCCACCGGGTCGTTCGCGGGGTCGGAATGGACGACGAGGTGGTTGTACAGCGTGTCGCGCTGGGCTGGCGTACGGCCGGCGGTGCGGATCATGTGGATCAGCTCCGTGCGGTTGGTGCGGTGGCGGGCACCGGCGGAGGACACCACGTTCTCCTCCAGCATCACCGAGCCGAGGTCGTCCGCGCCGTAGTGCAGCGTCAGCTGGCCGACTTCCTTGCCGACGGTCAGCCACGAGCCCTGCAAGTGGACGACGTTGTCGAAGAACAGCCGGGCGACCGCCACGAGCCGCAAATATTCAATGAGGGTTGCCTGGGTGCGGCCCTTGAGGTGGTT
>JAVEEB010000301.1 GCA_030840665.1 Frankiaceae bacterium
CGGGAAGGTCGATCTCGACGACGTTGTGCGCCGCGCGCGAGGCGAGCTCGGCACGCTGCTCGGGGTCGATCACGTCGTAGGGCGGGGCCGCGAGATCCTGCAGCGGACCCGCGACGGCAGGGTCGTAATGCAGTGCGCGGAGCGGCTCGACGCGGGCCATCGGCGCTGGAGACTAGTACTCGGCGCGCGGGCGGTCCCGCGTGCTCGCGCCTACCGCAAGCCGCGGAAGCCGAAGTCCGTCGTGTACGTCGCCGCGGGCTGGCCCTGGACGTCGTCCGGGGCGCCGCTCGCGACGCCGATGCCGATGTTGCGAAAGCTGCCGTCGAGGATGTTGCGGCGGTGGCCGGCGGAGTGCATCCACGAGCGAACGATCGCCTCGGGCGTGGCAAGCTCGCCCGAGCCCCAGGCGATGTTCTCGCCGAGCGACCAGCTGCGCGTGCGGCCGCGCAGGTAGCTCGTGCCGCCGCGGACACGGCTGGTCGGCGTCGTGCCCTGCGGGCCGACGTGATCGAAGAAGCGCAGGCGGACCATCTTGGCGCTGTAGGCCTGGGCCGCCTTGCCGAGCTGGCCGTCGGACGTCAGCGGCGCGCGGCCGCGGCTCGTGCGCTCGACGTTGAGCAGGCAGAGCGTGGCCGTCTTCACCTGCGCCATGTTGGTGGCGACCGGCATGAGCCCGGCATCCGGGCAGGGCGCGGCAGCGGACGCCGAGGCCGGCAGCGCGAGCGCGAGGCAGGCGAGCGCGGCGGGGGAGAGCATGCGGACGATCGGAGCCATGCCAGGTTGATCGGCTGTCCGGCGCTTGCCCGCAGGCGTCGACGCGCGACGTGGACGTAGGGCCGATGCCCGCGCGTCGGGATGTGCGGGCCGGGGGGGCGCGATCTGGGTGGTGCGCCCGGCGGCCGCAGGCCCTACCGTTCAGCGAGCAACGGGATGTAGCTCAGCCTGGTAGAGCACCGCGTTTGGGACGCGGGGGTCGTCGGTTCGAATCCGGCCATCCCGATGTCGATAGCTCGTGGCGTCTGCGTGTGCGCGTGCTCTTCCCGGGCCGGGGTTCGCGCGGAACACGCCGCACGGCCGTACCGGTTCCAGTCCCCCGATGGCCCTTTGCTGCTGGCGATCCCGCTCGTATCCGATGACGAACGACTATGAATGATGTATGCGTTGTCTAAGGATCGGGTAGAGCGTGTGTATGCGAATCGCAGTTCAAGCATGCGAGATCGCGATCCGTGCTGATAGCGCCATGACCACGCCAACCGTCACCGAACTGCCGTGCAGGCGCGAGCCGGTCTCGGCCGACACGTTCCTGGGCGAGCTCGCCGTGGCGGAGCGGTGGTTGTACGGCGACACGCAGACCGCGTTGATCGCGTTGGGCGTGCGCTCGGTGCCACCGTCCTGTCAGCTCGAGCTCTTCGGGTCGGCTGTGGCCTTGCACGAGGGCTATTTCTGAGCTCGTCCGGGGCGCACGCCCCGCTCGCGGTCTGCTGCGTGGCCGGCCCCAACGCGCTCGATGCGCGCTGAGGCCGACAGCCGCTCTAGAACGTGCTGACGGCGCAGGTCTGCCCGGACCTGTCCCCGCCGACAACGTTGCTCGTGCCGCCGTTGTTGGGAGGCGGCGTGTTGCCGGTGCAGGTCAGGGCGCCCCCGATCTGATTGCCGGAGATCATGGTTCCTTCCAAGTCCGGTCCGCCGAGGTTGCCGCTGGCGACCACCTCACCGGCGATGTCGTTGTTGGCCACCGTCACCTTGCCGCTGTTGGCGTCGACGGTCACTGCGCCGTCGATGCTGTTGGCCCCGCAGGCGAGCGCCTGCTCGTCGCCTCCGATGTGGACGAATCCCCGGCTGCCTGTGGCCGAGATGGCGCCTCGCACGGTCGTGCTGTCGCAGAACCGGAGATCGTCGAAGCCCGACCTCAGGGTGACCGCACCGGTGATGATCGAGTGGTTGACGACGGACAGCGCGCCGCCGCTGTCGACGTCGATGGCGCCGTCCTGCACGGCCCCGTCCAGGCAGAGCTTCTGCCCGCTGGCGACGATGATGACGCCGCTGTGCGGCCCGCTGATCGTCTCGGTGCACAGGAGCGAGGCCTGGGCGCCCAGTGGGGCGATTGTCCCCAGCGCGAGGAGCGTGAGGCCTCCCGTGAGCGCGGCGACGGTCCCGCGGCGAACTCGTCGCGGGTTAAGGAAATTCATGATGTTGCCCCTCTGGGCGCCGAGTTGGAGAAAAGTATGATTGGCTACCCGCCGAGCAACCTACAGGCGCAAGCCAAAACTAGCAAGTAATTTCTAGAATACTCTCGGCTTGGCGCGTACCGAGCACGACCGGCCTCCCCGCGCTCGCCGGCTTCTGAGCGAGGCCGCCCAGCGCCGCCGACTCCACCGCGGCGCTTCCGCCGCTGCGCCACGGCTCGCGGTCGAACGCGTCTTGCCGAGCAGCGTCCGCCGACCGACGACGGTGCCTGCGGTTGCCGTCTTCGGCCGCTAGATCGCGTCACCGAGCCGCTTCCAGCCGTTGGCAGCTTGTCAGGAAACCGGACTGTCCTTTTGTCATCCCTGCAAGACCTTCTGGCGAGGGATTGCTGGACGTTCCATGAAGGACAACGGATTCGCTGGTGGACGGTTCTCTGGACGAAACCCGGTCGGTGAGTAGGGTCCGCGCCGCGGACGCCCACATCGTTTCCGACAACGCGGCGTCCTCCGGAGGAGTAATATGATGAATTACGTTCATCAGCACCGAATCCGCATTGGGATTCTCGCAGGAACCGTAGTTTTGGCCATCGGCGTGTTCAACAGCACGACTGCCCCCGCCGCCGCCGAGGTCGACTGTGTCGTCGGCCCAGGCGTGACGCAGACCGCGACGACCGTGACCGGCAGTGCCGGCAACGACACGATCGATTGTGGCGGGGCGAGCCCCGGCAAGACGATCAATGGTGACATCGGCAACGACACGATCACCGGGACGGACCTCGTCGACACGATCAACGGCGGTGACGGCAACGACACGCTGACCGGCGTTGGCGGCGACGACACCATGACCGGCAGCGAAGGCAACGACA
>JAVEEB010000358.1 GCA_030840665.1 Frankiaceae bacterium
CGGAGGACGAGCTCGTCGCAGCAATGCTTGCGGAGTACGACGTCGACGCCCTTGTCGCCCGAGCCGATGTCATTGCGTTCGTGAAGAAGCTGACGGACGCGGGACTTGTCGAGTCCTGAGAATGTGAACGACTTGCCGGCCCTCACCGATGTCGAGATCGCATGGGGGTGGCCGTACGGCATCGACCCCTCCGTCCCGGCCAGGCCGCCAAGCGCGCAGCCGACCGCCAGATCGGTCTTCGACGGGATCATCCGGGACGCTTTGGTTTCGGGCAGCTGCGCCGTCTCTTTCTCCGGCGGCCGGGACAGTTCGGCGGTGCTGGCCGTCGCCGTAGATGTAGCGCGTCGGGAAGGTCTGCCCTTGCCCGCGGCAGTGACCTTCCACTACCCCGGTGACGCCGACGCGGATGAACGCGAGTGGCAGGAGCTTGTCGTCCGGCACCTGAAGGTCGACGACTGGCAGCGCGTCGACGCGAGCGAGGGCACCGACCTGCTGGGCGCCGCCGCCACGGAAGCGCTGCGGGCCGCGGGACGGCCGATTTTTCCTGCTGCGGCTGGACTTTGGCCGTGGCGCGTGCAGCAGCACAGCGCGGATGTGTGGCTCACGGGGGAGTACGGCGACAACGTGATGGGCGTTCAACGCGCCACGCCGATCAGCCATCTCGTACGCCGTCGTGGCCGAGTCCGCGCCCCGTATTGGTGGGCAGCGGCGATGGCCCTGGCGCCCTCCCCGGTGTGGGCTCGCTACTCGCTGGGCGACGATTCGTCTCTACCGTGGCTGCGCCCTGAGGTGGTGCCCCTTCGCCGAGCCGCGGCGCGTGCGGACGCGTTGACCGAGCCGCGCTGGTGGGACGACAACGTCTGGCACGTGGGCCGGGTCCGCAGCGTCACGATGGGCAATCGGGTGGTCCACGCCCTCGCGGCGGGAGCGGGCGCCACCCTCGTCGAGCCGTTCGGGACCGACGCGTTTCGAGCTGCGTGGGCGCGGGAGGGCGGTCGCCTCGGGTTTCCCGGCCGCACCGCGGCCATGCGGTCCCTGTTCGCGGACGTGCTGCCCGAGGCGATATTGGCCCGCCAGACGAAGGCGACCTTCAACGCGGGGCTCGTGGGGCCGGCGACGAGGGAGTTCATCGATGGCTGGACCGGCTCCGGGGTCGACTCGGATTTGGTCGATCCCGAGCAGCTGGCGGCAAATTGGCAGACCGGCAGCCCGCACGCCCTATCGTTGCTCCTGATGCAACAAGCTTGGCTGGCACAGACGGGCGCGCAAGGCGCACCGGCGCCGACCGGAGGGAGTTCGTGATGCTTCGCCGCCTGCGGCGCCGGCTGCGGCATCCGATCCCCGAGATCGTGGTCGTTGCCTGTCTCGCCGCGTACGTCGAAGTCGGTCTCCGGCGCTGGACCTTGCCGGAGTTGAGCCGGCGACTGCACGTGCGGATGGACCTGTCGTCCGACGCCGGGCCCGTGCCGGAGCAGATTGTGTTGCCCAGCGGGGCGAAGGGCTCGATCCGAGCGGTGGATCGGGTGCTGACCCGCTGGCCGTGGGGAGACACCTGCCTGCGGCGCGCACTACTGCTCGGCCACCGGCTTTCCTGGCTCGATCCCACGTTGCGTATCGGCGTGCGGCGGGCCGGCGACGGCCGCATCGGCGCCCATGCCTGGCTCGAGATCGGCGGTCACAGCATCGACCCCGAGGCGGCAGAGTTCGTCGCGTTCGGCGCTGCCTGATGCTGGTGCTGATGCACGGATACACGATCGATTCGGAACTGCCCCTGTATTTGCCGCCCGCCCCCGCCGGCTCCCGCGCCGATATGACAATTCGGTACGGGGGCGAACGCGCAGTGTCATGGGAAGTGCCTTCCGGAGAATTAATCGCCGACGTCCGCGATCCGGCGACGGGCACCTTCTACTCATTTGCGCGGGCGGACGGCCGGCTTCTGCTGCGATTCCAGGGTGCGGCCGAGATCGAGGCCGACGACCGGTTGACCGAGCTGACGGCCTTCATCAGCCCCGACTTCGATGCGGCGCTGCTGTCGGTCCTCGTCACGGGGGCGATCGTCGCAGCGCGGCTCGTCCTGGATGAGCGCCTCGTCCTGCACGCCAGCGCGCTGGAGGTCGACGGCGGCGCGGTCGCGTTCGTCGGCAAGTCGGGGATGGGCAAGTCGACGATGTGCGCGCTGGGGACGGCTGCCGGATTCGCCCTCGTGGGCGACGACGTCCTTCGGGTCGACGTCGGCGCGGGGTCGGCGCTCGTCTGGCCGGCCGCGACGGAGACGCGGCTACGGGCGTCGGCGGCCGATGTGATCGAGCTGTTCGGGAAGGACGCTGCGCGTACGACGGCGGACGGGCGTACCGCGGTGCAAGCGGCGACCGGTGTCGACGGACCGCTTCCGTTGGCCATGTGTGTCGTGCCCTTTCCGTCACGGGACATCACACGAGTGTCGGTCGCGCGACTGCCACCCGCGCAGGCCCTGGCGCGGCTGCTGTCCTTTCCTCGTCTGGTGGGTTGGCTCGATCCGCGGACGAGCGCCGTGCAGTTTCAGCGGCTCGCCGACCTCTGCGAGCGGGTGCCGGTTGTGGAAGCGCGACTGCCGTGGGGCCCGCCGTTCCACCCCCGGATGTTCGTGGAACTGGTGGAGGAACTGGCCACCGTAAGAGGGGCGCCCGCGGCCTCGCCAGGCGCCTGAGTGAGCCGTTCGGCTGGGCCGAAATAGTCATTCGGAGTGACGGACTAAGCCATTCGGGTGAATGAAATACAAGGAAAACATAACGCTTTGATCGCATTTGCGAGTGCCTGAAACAATGGCCCTCATAAACACAGAGTGATGTCAGGAACACGCTCCGTAAAGGGAATTTGTGAAAATGTCAATCACGGAATTTCACTAGTTGCTTTTACGGCGGGGCTCGTCTAATCTTCCGACATCGAACAACCACTAGCTCATGGAGAGGGGGCAACCCATATGAAGACCTACGAGGCTCCTAGCTTCACGGCGGCTGGCTCGGTGCGTGACCTCACGCTCGGACACCACACGGGCAACTTCACGGACGCGACGTTTCCGACGCACACGCCGTTCAGCCAGCTCACGTTCAGCTAGATATCACCAGAGCACGATGGCGGCACCCACGGGTGCCGCCATTTTGCTGTGCGCGCACACCGTCGGCGGGTCGCGTGCCCCAGACGGAGGACCGCTAGTCTCGCTGAAGTCAGCCAGTCGGGGACGCCGCATGGTTGGCGATAGCCGCGGGAATCGGACATCGATGGAGGATGGTGCGCACCTCACACCGGATCGCGGCCCGCCTCACCCGCCGTGGTTCTTCTGATGTCGGCACCCGTCGCTTCGCCGACGTGCACCTGAGACGCTCGTCATGATCAGCGTCATAGTCCCCGCGCACAACGAGGCGGCCACCATCCGCGAGGCCGTCGAGCGCCTGACAGGGCCTGCCCACTCGGGCACGCTTGATGTCGTGGTGGTGTGCAACGGCTGTACGGACGGCACGGCGGCGGCGGCGCAGTCCGCCGGGGGCGGTCGGGTCGTCGATATCGAGACGCCGTCCAAGGCCGTCGCCATGCAGGTCGGCGACGACCTTTCCACCGACTTTCCGCGCTTCTATCTCGACGCCGACATTGCGGTGTCCGTCGAGCAGTTGGAGCGCCTCGCCGCCGCCCTCGACGGCGGCCTGCTGGCCGTCGCCCCGTCCGTCACTTACGACGTGAGCCGCAGTTCGCCGGCCGTCCGCGCGTACTTCCGCGCGCTCAGCCGCCTGCCCGCCCAGGTATCGGGGATCAGCGGCACCGGCTGCATGGGGCTTTCCCGGGAAGGCCGAGAGCGTTTCGGGTCCTGGCCCGTTCTTGTCGCCGACGACTATTACCTCGACGGCCTCTTTGCCCCGCACGAGAAGGCAAGGCTCACGGACGTCACCGTCGTCGTCCGCGCCCCTCGCGGGGTGAAGGACCTCGTCACGCGAAAGCTCCGCACGTTGAGCGGCAACCGTCAGGTCGATCGGGACCATCCGCGCCGGCACGCCGTCGAACGCGGGCGCGGTCTTCAAGGGATCGTGCGCGCCGAGCCTCGCCGTCTTCTGGACGTTCTCGTCTTCGTCGCCGTCTCGTCGTGGTGCCGGTTCCGCTTGCTTCGCGGCGGACCGTCCACGCAGGTATGGGCGCGCGACCGCAGCCGGGAGGCATGACGGTGCCGGGATCGGTCACTGTGACGGCAATTGTCGTTGCGTACAACAGTTCTGCTCATCTCGCGAGTTGCCTGGCCGCGCTCCTGGCCGCGACCGACGGCCCCCTCGAGATCCTTGTGGTGGACAACGCTTCCCCGGACGACACCGCCGCTGCCGTCCTCGCGACGGGCGTGGCCGCCAGGGTCATCCGCATGCCCCGCAACGCCGGATTCGCCGTCGCCTGCAATGCCGGCGCGCGCGAGGCAACCGGCGACTACATCTGCTTCGTCAACCCCGACGCGCGCGTCGCCCCGGGCGCCTTCGACGCGCTGTTGGACGCCAGCCGCCGGCGACCCGACCACCTCTTGTACAGCGGCCGCGTCGAGACCCCCGATGGGCACCTGGATGCCGGTTGCTGCAGTGCGTTGCCGTCGCTGTGGGAATACACCTGTTTCGCAACGGGACTGTCGACGGCGTTCCCGCGCAGCAGGCTGTTCGACCCCCGCGCTCTCGGCGACTGGGACCGCACGGACGAACGCGTCGTGCCGGCCATTTCCGGGGCCTTTCTCCTTGCCCGGCGAGAGTCTTTCGCCGAGATCGGCGGCTTCGACGAGGGCTACTTCATGTACAGCGAGGATGTCGACCTCTCGCTGCGCGCCACGACTGCCATGCGGCCGCCGCTGTTCGTGCCGTCCGCCGTCGCCATCCACGACGGCGGCGGATCGTCGACGTCCGGGGCGAAAGCCCGGATGGTTCTGACGGGCAAGGTGACATTCATGCTCAAGCACTGGCCGCCGGCGCGGCGCAGGGTCGGGATCGGCCTCCTGTTGACCGGCGTGGGCGTCCGCGCGCTGGGTGCACGGATCACCGGCCGTGGCCAGCAGTGGCGCGAGGCGTGGGCCCACCGCAGCGATTGGCGACTCGGCTGGCGTCTCGACGAACCCGCCACGCGACCGGCCGGCTCAGGCCTCTGACGGCTGCGCGCTGAGACCGGCGGCATACGCGTCGGCCTGCAGCCGGTACAGCGAGGAATACACGCCGCCCGCCGCGAGGAGTTCCTCGTGACTGCCCCGCTCGACGACGCGACCGGCCTGCATCACGTAGATCTGGTCGGCAAGGTGCAGGTTGCCGTAGCGGTGCGAGACGAACAAGGCCGCGCGCCCGGTGACGAGGCGCCGCACGTCCGCGAACAACTCGTGCTCGGCCCGCGGATCGAGCGCCGCGGACGGCTCGTCGAGGACGACGAGCGGCGACGCGCGGAACAGGGCCCGCGCCAGCGCGACGCGTTGCCACTGTCCCCCGGACAGGTCGATCCCGCCGCTGTATTCACGGCTGAGGATGGTGTCGAGTCCCTTCGGGAGCCCGTCGACGAAGGTGGCGCCGGCCAGCGCGAGGGCATTGCGAACGTCGTCGTCGAGCCGTGGGTCCGGGCCCATCAAGCGCTCAGCGTCGCCGAGCGCGACGTTGTCGCGCAGCGTCAGGTGATAGCGCACGAAGTCCTGGAAGATGACCGCGGTGGATGCGCGCAGCAGCGCGCGGTCGTCGGTGGAGACCACCGCGCCGTCCCACGAGACCGTGCCGCTGGTCGGGGCGTAGAGCCCGCTGACAACCTTCGCGAGGGTCGTCTTGCCGGAGCCGTTCTCGCCGACGAGCGCGACGATCTGCCCCGCCGGGATGTGCAGATCAACGCCGCTCAGTGCGTCGGCCGCCGCACCCGGGTAGCGGTACGACACGCCACGGACGTCGACGCTCTCGGCGAGCGGTGTCGCGCCTCCG
>JAVEEB010000434.1 GCA_030840665.1 Frankiaceae bacterium
CGCGGGAACGTGCCCCACGCTCGCGGGTGCGGGCGGGCGCCCACCAGCAGCCCGTCGCTGCCGCCCGTGTGCGTGGAGTGCCGCATGATCGTGCGCACGTTGTCTTCGTGGCCGACGTCCATGAGGCACGTCGTGCCAGCATCGTCGGCGATCAGCAGGTCGAGGTAGACCTCCGCGGGCGCCAACCCCGCGTCGGCCGCGATCGACGCGATGTCGCGGCCCACCAAGGCGCTGTTCACATTCCGCCGGACGCCGCTGATCCGGACCCCGCCCCACTCGCAGGGCACCCCGTGGCACCCGTCGCTGCCCTCGACGTCGAGCTCGTACGTGATGCGGGCGCGCGCCACCGGGTCGTGCAACCGCGCCATCAAGGCGTCCGGCCCGCCCTCGGACACCCAGCTCGGCAGCAGCGCGGCCAGCGTCGTCGAGCCGGGGAGGTACGGATACGAGTCCAGGGTGACGTCGACGCCGTCAGCCGTCGCCGCATCGATCAGGGCGAGGAGCTCGCCGGCCTTGCCGCGGTTGACGTCGAAGTTCATGGTGGCGTGGGCGAAATGCACGGCCGCGCCACTGCGGCGGGCGACGTCGAGCATCTCCCGGTACGCGTCGAGGGCCCCCGCCCCGTAGCTACGGTGGTGCGGCGCGAAGAACCCGCCATGGGCAGCCACCGTCGTACACAGGGCAACTAGTTCTTCAGTTCCTGCATACATCCCCGGCGTGTACGTCAGGCCCATCGACAATCCGAGCGCGCCCTGCGCCATGCCGTCGGCGACCAGTGCGCACATGTCGGCGAGTTCGCGGGCCGACGGCGGGCCGCTCGTCCAGCCCATGACGAGCATGCGGACGTTGCCGTGCGGGACGAGGTACGCGGCGTTGACCGCCATCCCGCGGTCGAGCACGTCGAGGTAGTCGCCGACAGTGCGCCAGGGGACGTCGGGAGCGTCGCCGTTCCAGCCGGCGAGCCGGTTCCGCAACTGGGGCAGGGTCACCTCGTCGACCGGCGCGTAGCTGAGCCCGTCCTGGCCGAGGACCTCCAGCGTCACGCCCTGGGACACCTTCGCCAGGTGGTCGACGTCCTCGACTACCGCGAGGTCCGAATGCGCGTGCATGTCGATGAACCCTGGTGACAGCGTCAGACCCGAGCCGTCCAGAACACGCGCGCCACTCAGCGCGGACCCGGGTGGCCGGA
This sequence comes from Frankiaceae bacterium, assembly GCA_030840665.1. Taxonomy (GTDB): domain Bacteria; phylum Actinomycetota; class Actinomycetes; order JAVEEB01; family JAVEEB01; genus JAVEEB01. Next base: position 1,190 of record JAVEEB010000434.1, read on the forward strand.
TCGCGGCAATGCGATCGCCCGCGACGGCGACGTCCGCGCGGAACGCCGGCGACCCGGTGCCGTCCAGGACATCAACATTGCGTACGACGAGATCCATCTAGAAGAACGTCCGCACGAGGTCCACCACGATGCCGTCGTCGTCGACCACCGGCAGCAACTGCCACTTGTCGAAAACGGTGCACGGATGTGACAACCCGAGCCGCACCACGTCGCCGACCTCGAGGACGACCTCCGGGCTGACGGACAGGAAGAGGTGCTGGTCGTTGACCGATGTCACGACGCAGTCGGTCGCCGCGGTTGTCGTCCCGTCTGAACGCCGAACCCGTTGCGCCACAGGGAGATCGAGGTCGTACGCCACGTCGCGCTTGCCCGCGTCGAGGATCGCCAGCCGCGGTTCGGGCCGCGACAGCACGCGCGCCCACGCGTGCAGCGCCGGCTTGAACGGCGTCACCGTCTCGCCGCCGCGGCCGAAGGGAGACAGCAACAGGTAGTGCCCGTCGTCGTGCGCCACGTACGCCCCGCTGCGCAGCACCACGGTGACGGCCTGCGGGAGGTCCCACGGCTCGCTGAGCACGTCCGCGACCTGGTCGAAGTAGGCGCTGCCGCCGGCGCTGACGATGACCTCCGCGAGCCCGTCGAAGAGCCCCTGCTGTGCGAAGGCGGCGACCGTGCGGCGCATCCCGCGCAGGAACCCCTCCACCGCGTCGAAGGCCTCGGCCGTGAGGTCGTGCGCGTACGAACCCTCGTACCCCGCGACGCCTGCGAGCCTCAACGTCGACGTCTGCGCGACCGCCCCCGCGATGGCGAGCGACTCCGCCAGCGTGCGGGACCCGGCGCGCCCACCCGGCCGGCCGACCTCGACCAGCACGTTCACCGGCCGGCCCACCCCGTGCAACGCGGCGTCCATCAGCTCGACCCCGCGCACCGAGTCGACGTAGCAGTAGAACTCGAAGGACGGATCGGCGGTGAGCTCCTCGCCGATCCAGGCGAGCGAGACCGGGTCGATGAGCTCGTTCGCGAGCAGGATCCGCGTGATACCGACCGACCGCATCACCGCGACCTGGGTCGTCGTCGCGGCGGTGATGCCCCACGCGCCGAGGCTGAGCTGGCGGGCGAAGAGCTGCGGCGCCATCGTCGTCTTGCCGTGCGGGGCGAGGTGGACCCCGCGGTCGGCGCACCACTGCGCCATCACGGTGAGGTTGTGCGCGAGGGCGGTCGCGTCGATGGTGACGATGGGGGTCGGCAGTTCGGTGAGGGTCGTGCGCGTCGCCACGACCTCGTCCGTCGTCAGCCCCCACCAGGCGGCGGGAACGCTCTTGGCGCGGGAGTCGACCGGCCACAGGCGCAGGGCCTGGACGGCGGCGTCGTCGTAACCTGCGGCGAGCGCCCGCTCGAGCCCGGCACTGTGCGCGTCGTGCTCGGTCATCAGCGTCTCCTCGTCGAGCGCGGCACTAAAAAGCGCGACGCGGGCGAGCGTACGCTCGACGCGCCCAGGCTCCACCGGTGGAAGGACCCACATGCCGAAGACGGCCATCACGACCGGCGACGCGCCGCGGCCCGTTGCCGCGTACTCGCAAGCCGTCCGCAAGGGCAACATCCTGCAGGTCGCGGGCCAGGGCCCGGCGGATCCGGCGACGAACGAGTACGTCGCCGGTGGCATCGCCGAGCAGACCGAGCGCGTCCTGACGAGCCTCGCGGCGATTCTGGCGGCGGCGGGGTCCAGCTTCGACGACGTCATGATGACCCGCGTCTACCTCGCGCGGACCGAGGACTTCGCCGGCATGAACGAGGTGTACACGCGCTTCGTCGCCGAGCCCTTTCCCGCCAGGACCACGGTGTACGTCGGGCTGCCGCCCGGCATGCTCGTCGAGATCGACGTCCTCGCCGTCCTCGACTGACGGCGATGAGCGCCCACACGCTGGTCCCGGAGCCGGTGCGCCACGAGCCGGCGGATGGCGAGTTCGTCCTCACCGAGGCGACGACCGTCGGCGCGGAAGCGGGTTTTCCCAACGCGGCATCGTGGTTTCGGGCCTCGGTTGGCGCGGCTACCGGGTTGCCGCTGGCCGACGGCGACCCGGCGACGGCGGGCATATCCTTCGTGACCGACGCGGCGCTGCCCGACGAGGGCTATGCGTTGACGGTGACGCCGAACGGCGTCCGGGTGGCCTCGAGCACCGACGCGGGCGCGTTCTACGGCGCGCAGACGTTGCGCCAACTCCTCGGTCCGGCGGCGTTTCGCCGCGGCCCGGTGTCGCCAGGTCCGTGGGCGGTGCCCGCCGGCGTGACCACCGACGAGCCGCGTTTCCCGTGGCGGGGTTGCCTGTTGGACGTCGCGCGGCACTTCC
>JAVEEB010000497.1 GCA_030840665.1 Frankiaceae bacterium
CCGTTTACCGCTATGAGAAGTCGGGCGTCGTGCACGGCCTGACCCGCGTGCGCGGCCTGACCATGGACGACTCCCACATCTTCACGACCCGCGAAACGATGGGCGAGGAGATCCGCGGCGTCCTCGAATTCATCCTCGGTCTGCTACGCGTCTTCGGCCTCACCGACTTCTATCTCGAGCTGTCGACGCGCGATGACAGCGACAAGTTCATCGGCGAGCCGGCGGCCTGGGCTGAGGCCACCGCTGCGCTGGAGGAAGCGGCGACCGCGTCCGGTCTCGAGCTCGTGCCCGACCCGGGGGGCGCCGCCTTCTACGGCCCCAAAATCTCTGTGCAGGCTCGGGATGCGATCGGCCGGACGTGGCAGATGTCGACGATCCAGGTCGACTTCAACTTCCCGGAGCGGTTCGACCTGGAGTACACGGCGGCGGACGGCACGCGTCAACGTCCGGTCATGCTGCACCGCGCCCTGTTCGGGTCCATCGAACGCTTCTTCGGCGTCCTGCTGGAGCACTACGCGGGTGCGTTCCCGGCGTGGCTGTCGCCGGTGCAGGTGACGTGCATCCCCGTCGCGGAGCCGTTCGTCGCGCACCTGCAGGCCGTCGCCGCGCAGTTGAAGGCGCGCGGGGTCCGTGTCGTGGTCGACGAATCCGATGACCGCTTCCAGAAGAAGATCCGCAACGCGCAGCTGCAGAAGGTGCCGTTCATGCTGATCGCCGGCGAAGAAGACGTCAGCGCGGGCGCGGTCAGCTTCCGTTACCGCAACGGCGAGCAGCGCAACGGCGTGCCCGTTGCCGAGGCCATCGAGGAAATCGTGCGCGTCATCGCCGACCGCGTGATCGAGGCCGCACCCGCGGGTGGAGCGAGCGCGGACGTCGCCCCGTGACGGACGGCCCTGCCGCGGACTTCGACGCGGGACCCGGCGACGGGTTCGGCCGGTTGTGGACGCCACACCGCATCGCGTACATCACGGGTGCGGCCGGTAAACCGGTCGGGGAGGACGACTGCCCGTTCTGCAGCATCCCGGCCATGTCGGACGTCGAGGGCCTCATCGTGGCGCGCGGCGAGAAGGTGTACGTCGTCCTGAATCTCTTTCCGTACAACGGTGGTCATGTGCTCGTCGTACCGTTCCGGCACGTCGCGTCGTACGTCGATCTGGGGGCGGATGAGCTCGAGGAGTTCACCGCTTTCACGCAATACGCGTTGCGCGTGATCACCGACGCGAGCCATCCGGGCGGCTTCAACATCGGCATGAACCAGGGCGCCGCGGGTGGTGCGGGGATCGCCGAACACCTGCATCAGCACGTCGTGCCGCGTTGGGGCGGCGATACGAATTTCATGCCGGTGGTCGCGCAGACCAAGGTGCTGCCGCACCTGCTCGGTCAGGTCCGCGAGTCCCTCGTCGCCTCGTGGCTCGAGCTCGGCTTGCCGGGGAAGGTCGTGGCGGGTCCCGCGTCGCTGACCTAGCCGCGGTCCTCGTCGGTCGGGCGCGTGGTGGCGCGGCTGACCTCGGCCGTGCCGTCCGTGAGCTCACGGAGCTCGGCGATGAACGCGTCGGCCCAATCCGCGGGCAGCTCGACGACCACACGGGTGATGCCGTCGGTGGCGGGCAGGGCATTGACCTTCCGCCCGTGGCACGCCGGCAGGTGGCGCAGCAACGCGCCCGTGAGGGCGTCGGGCAGCGTCACCTCGAGCTTCTGCCAGCCTTGTTCACCGGCAGGACCCCCGCCGGTTGGGCGTTGCCACCCTTCGACACGGGTCGGGAGCTCGCGCCAACCCGCCAGCCGCGCGTGCTCGGTCAGCTTCGCGAAGGCGTCGTCCGAGTGCCGCACACCGACCGTCCACAGCGCGACACCCGGGCGGTCGGGGAGGGAATCGAAACGCAGGGCCGGGTCATCGGCGGTCAACGCGTTGATCGCGGCCGCACCTGCCGCCTCGCTCGCGCTCATGGGCACTATGTCTGCCCGCAGCGAGGGGTGCGGCAGGGCCCACGATGCGAGGACGAGGTCAGAGCCGATCGCGGCGATCGTCGCACCCACCGGAACGTCGCCCAGACCGGCGACGGCGACGAGTTCGCCCGCCACTGCGGCCGTCGCGTGGTGCGGCAGGATCGCGGTCGCCGTCGCGTCGCCGGCCAGCACCGGCCGGCCCTCGGTGAGCGTGCCTGAGTAGAGACGAACGAGCGTCAGCGGGGGATCGAGGCGGGCGATCACCTCGCCGACGAGGGGCCCTTGGGGATCGGCGGACAGCGGCGCCTGCGGGGATCCGTCGCTGTGCGCGACCGCCGGTGCGGCGCGGAGCAGGGGCGAAGGGAATCCGTGCGCGAGGAGCCGGCCGATCTCCGCGCACCCGACGCCGGTGGGCGGCACCGCCGCCAGGATGGGATGCAGCGCGCCGTGCCGCACAGCCGCGTAGAGCTCCGTGACGAATGCGGCCGCCTCGACGTCGTCACCGTCGAGGTGCCGGTCGACGAGGTCGTCGTCCTCGCTGTTGGCGATCACCGTCTCGATCAGGGAATTGCGCACGTCCGTCAGCAGCCGCAGGTGCTCGGCGTCCGCCGGCCGGTCGCGCTGTTCGCCGTCGGAGTGGTCACTCAGCGTCCCGAGCAGCACGTCGATGACGCCCGCGGGCGCCTCCGGGAGACCGGGCTCCCCGCCGTACAAGGGAAGGTGCGTCGGGACGACACTGTCGCCGAAGATCCGCTCGGCGAGCGCCACGGCGTCGTCGAAGTCCGCGTCCGCGTCGTCGAGTCGGGTGAAGACCACGGCGCGCGGGAGGCCGGCTTCGGCGCAGTGCTGCCAATGACGCAACGTCATCGGCGGGATGCCCTGACCGGCGGGGAGGACGAAAAGGGCGGCATCCGCCGCGCGCAGGCCGGCCGTCACCCAGCCGCCGAAGTCGGGGTCACCGGGCGTGTCGAGAAGCCAGATCGTCACGCCGTCGATCTCGGTGCTCGACGCGAGAAGCGAATGAGTGGGGCCTTCGGGCCTCGGCTGCCCGCCGAGGGCCTGCACGAGGGTCGACTTCCCGCCGCCGGACGGCCCCAGCAGGATCACGTTGCGGAGCCGTGCGACCTCCGGCCCGGCTGGTCGTTCGACGTTGATCACGTCCAACGTCCGGTGCTGCGCATCCACGAGGGCCCCTGTCCTACTGTCCGGCCGCCGACTCTAGTTGGCTGCGAAAGACGGCGACCGCCGTGCTCCCAGGCCGGGCCCTAGTGGACCGGCACGCCCGAGAGGCGCTCCACGACGCGGAGCAACGCGGAGTGGTCGAGCGCGCCGTCGCCTGCGGCACGGCTTGCGACGAATTGCTGCGCGACGACGGCGCCCAGCGGAAGGACGGCGCCGACGTCACGCGCCGCGGTCAGCAGGATGCCCATGTCCTTGTGGTGCAGGTCGATGCGGAATCCCGGCTCGAAATGGTGGGCGAGCATCGACGCCGCCTTGCGGTCAAGGACCGTGTTGCCGCCCAGGCCGCCGGCGATGACGCGCAATGCCGGCGCCGCGTCGACGCCTTGCTTGCCCAGGAACACGATCGCCTCGGCGACGAGCTCGAGGATCCCGCCGACGAGCAGCTGGTTGGCAGCCTTGACGGTCTGACCCGCACCGGCCGGTCCCACGTGCACGATCGTGCGGCCGAGGGCCTCGAACACGGGCATCGCGGCTGCGACCGCGTCCGCGTCGCCGCCGACCATGATCGACAGCGTGCCGTCGATGGCGCCCTGCTGCCCGCCGGACACCGGGGCGTCCAGCGCCTGGATGCCGAAGTCCGCCGCCAGCGCGGCCATCCGCCGGCTCACGGCCGGGTCCACGGTGCTCATGTCGACCAGCAGCGCGCCGCTGCGCAGCGAGTGCAGGACCCCGATGTCGCCGGCAACGACCGCCTCCACGTCCGGGCCGTCCGGCAGGACGGTGACCACGACGTCCGCTCCCGCCACCGCGTCCGCGATGGACGAGGCGCCCCGCCCACCCGCGGCGACGAGCGCGTCGACCGGGCCGCGGCTGCGGTTGTAGCCGGTCACCGCGAATCCGGCGTCGACGAGGTTTCGCGCCATGGGGGCGCCCATGATGCCGAGTCCGATGAAGCCGACAGCGATCGGACGCTCGGGTGAAGACACGTGGAACTCCTCCTCAGTAGCCGCGAGAACGGTCGATGACGTTGACGAAGTCGCGACCGTCGATGAGGCGGCGCAAGTTGTCGCAGAAGAGGTCGACGTGGTTGTCGCCGAGGAGCTGCGAGCTGTGGGAGTCGTGCGGCGAGATGTCGACGCCGCGCATGTCCCACAACGGGTTGTCCGGCTGCAGGGGTTCGTCGACGTGGCTGTCGAGGAACGCGCCGGAGAGCCGGCCCCCGCGAAGCGTCTCGATCAGGGCCTTCTCGTCGACGATGGCACCGCGCGCCACGTTCGCGAGGAAAGCCCCATCCTTCAGCGCGGCGAAGGCGCCCGCGTCGATCAGGCCCCGCGTCTCCGGCGTCAACGGGCACGCGATGACGAGGTAGTCCGCCTTGGGCAACACGTCCAGCAGCTCTGCCGTGCCGACCACCTGGTCGAACTCCGGTGCGGACGCGGCCTGTCGCCGTACGCCGATCGTCGTCATGCCGAACGGGCGCGCCAGCCGCGCCGTGGCGGTGCCGATGCGGCCGGTCCCGAGGACGACCATGACGGATCCCCGCAACTCGCGGCACGGCAGCTGACGCCACGCGCGCTCCGCTTGGTCGCGTCGGCGTTGGTAGAGCATCTTCGCGTCGACGAGGATGCTGGCGAGGACGGTCTCCGCGATCGCGGCGGAGTGCACGCCGGACGCGTTGCACAGCGTCACCCCGACGGGGACCATCCCCAGCAGTTGCTCGACGCCGGCGCTCGCGGATTGCAACAACCGCAGTTGCGGAGTGATCGCCGGCACGAGCGCCGGGCCGAACACGATCGCCGGTAAGGAGTCCCAGCTGCGGTCCGTGCCGCTCGTCTCGACGAGCATCGCGTGCGGCGCGCGGCTCGGCTGTTGCCCGCCGTTCATCGAGTGGGCGGACAGGTGTTCCAGCCGGATGCGCGGCGACACGGCACGGATGCGATCCGCCATCGCGGCGGTCAGCCACGTGCCGTCTGCGTAGTCGCCCTGGTAGCCGTACGGCACCCCTGCGACCAGCACGTTCACGTCGTCCATGTCGTCATCCTTTGTCGATAGCGGTCGGCTCCGCCGGGGCGGCGGAGGTTGCGTCAGTTGTGTGGGCGCTCGTCATGCGCGGCGCGCTTCCGCCGGGGCGTTGCCAGGGAGCGGCTGGCCGACCAACCGCGACAGTCGCGGGAGCTGGCCGGCCGCGTTCATCGCGAAGGCCGCCGTGACGACGCCGTCGCGCGAGAAGAGCCCCGTCGTCCGGGAGGACCCGGCGGCAGGCTCGAGCGTCAGCTCGTCGCCGTCGGCCCTCGTGCCGACGACCTGCACCCGGACGCCGTACTGGTCGGACCAGAAGTACGGGCGGCCGACCACGTCGTCGACGGGGGAGTCGCCCGCCAGCATGTTCGCGGCGACGGCGTCACCTGCGGTCACCGCGGCGGTCCAATGCGCCGAGCGTTCGTGACGGCCGGCGGCGGCCGAGAACGGCCGGGCCACGTCGCCGGCCGCGTAGACCCCCGTCACGGTGGTCCGGCCGTACCGGTCGGTGACGACACCGTCGTCGACGCTGACGCCGCTGTGCGCGAGCCAGGCCGTAGCGGGCTGAGCGCCGAGGGCGAGAACGACGAAGCCGACGGGCAGCGTTGTGCCGTCGAGCAGGTGCA
>JAVEEB010000090.1 GCA_030840665.1 Frankiaceae bacterium
GTCCATGCGCGCGGCGTCCGGCCAGCGCACGTCGGTCGCCCAGCCGAGCTTCTCGAACAGCTGGATGGCGCGGGCGCTGCTGTCGACCTGGCCCTTGAGCACGCCGTGGCGCGCGCAGGTCGGGTCGGCGTGGTGCGAGTTGTGCCACGACTCACCGAACGACAGGATCGCGAGCGGCCAGAAGTTGGCCGACTTGTCGCGGCTGCGGAACGGGCGCTGGCCGATGGTGTGGCACACGGAGTTGATGGACCACGTGACGTGGTGCAGCACGAAGACGCGGACGAGACCGCCCCAGATGAACGCGCTCACCGCGCCCTGCCACGACATGGTCACGAGGCCGCCGATGGCGGCGGGGAGCAGCAGCGTCACGGCGACGATGGGGAAGAACGCCTTGTCGATGCGGATCAGGTCCTTGTCCTCGAGGAGGTCAGGGGTGAAGCGCTGCTGGTTGGTCTTCTCGATGTCGAACAGCCAGCCGGTGTGGGCGTGGATGTTGCCGCGGATGAGCGCCCACGGGGTGGTGCCGAAGCGCCAGGGGGAGTGCGGGTCACCCTCCTTGTCGCTGTACGCGTGGTGGCGGCGGTGGTCGGCGACCCAGGTGATGACGGAGCCCTCGATGGCCAGCGACCCGGCGAGAGCCAGGGCGACGCGAAGGGCCCGGTTGGCCTTGAACGACCCGTGCGTGAAGTAGCGGTGGAACCCGACCGTGATGCCCATGCCCGTGATGACGTAGAAGACGGTCATGATCACCATGTCGGTCACGCTGATCCCGTGGCCCCACAGCAGGACGATCCCGGCCAGGACCGCCAGGAACGGCAGCACCACGATCACGCCGATCGCGAACTGTTCCCACCGCGCCGCCTTCATGTCCTCAGGCATGACAGTCGCCGGCTTGGGCGTGTGACGCACGGTGGGGACGGCCATGGCCTCGGTCGTCAGCTCGTCCGTGAGGGCGGTTTCCGGGACGACGACGGCGCCAGCGGTGGGGGGAGGGGTCATGCCTGTCCAGCCTTTCCAGAGAACTCGTCACTACGGCTACGCAACCGTAACCTACTCGACCGTAACCTACTGAACCGTAGCTTGCATACCTTCAGGAGCGACAGGTTTCCGTACCGGCGATGTTGCAAACTCCGCTGATTCCTACTCCGCAGGCGCGGTTGGGCGATGCAGCAGGGTGTCGAACACGCCGACGTACTTCTCCGATTGATGTGACCACGCCAGCGGCCCCTGAATGCGTTCGACGCCGATCGCCCCGGTGGACGCGCGCCGCTCGGGGTCGTCGAGGAGGTCGGCGAGCCCCTGAGCAAAACCCTTGAGGTCGCCCGACTCGATGTACGTCGCCGCCTCGCCGGCGCTCACGATCGTTTCCGGCAGCTAGTACGACAGGACGGGCAGCGCGAACGCCATGTATTCGAGCGTCTTGCACATGGTCGACACGTCGTTGAGCGGGCTCGAAAGGTCGGGCGCGAGGCCAACGGCGGCGGTCGACAGGTAGTCGCGGATCATCACGTCATCGGCCTTGCCGGTGAAGGCGATCCAGTCGTCCAGGCCGAGGTCGGTGGACAACTTCTTGAGGCCCTCGAGGGCGTCGCCGAAGCCCAGCAGCGCGAACGAGCAGTCCGTGCGGCCCAGGTCGTGCACGTAGATCCCGATGGCCCGCACCAGGTCGTCGACGTTGTCCTGCGGGCCCATGATGCCGAGGTAGGCCGCGAGATGCGTGCGTCCGCGCCGCAGTTCGGGGCGGTCCGGGACGCGATAGAGGTTGCCCTTGTTGGGCGCGTTGCGGACGACGGTCACGCCCGTCTCGCTCAGCTTGCCGCGGCGCAGGGCCACCTTCTTGTACGACTCGTTGGTCACGACCACGTGGTTGGCAGCCAGGTAGGTCAAGCGCTCGATGACCTTCAGTACGACGTGCAGCGGGCCCTTCTTGCCGAACCGCGATTCGTAGACCTCGGGGTTCAGGTCGTGCTGGTCGAAGACGAACTTCTTGCCCAGCAGGCGATAGAAGCCGCCCAGGAGCCAGTACGTGTCGGGCGGGTTGCAGGCCTGCACGACATCGAAGCCCTCGGTCGCCGCGATCCACAGCGACAGGAGGAACGTGCGGATCCAGCAGTACGCGAACTCGTACCCGAAGCTGAGCACGCCGCTGGTCTCGGGCGGCGGCTTGTAGGTGTGGATGCGCACGCCGTCGATCACGTGGAAGCGGGGGCCGTCCGGCGCGCGCGGGCAGATCACCGACACGCCATAGCCGGCCGCACGCAACGCGAGGCTCTCCTGCCACACGCGTCGGTCCAGCGGCACCGGCAGGTTCTGCACGATGATGAGGACGCGCCTTCCCCGCTGCGACGTGCGCGTGGGCAATTGACCCCCTGAGAGCGGCGACGTGTCCATACGGAACTGTCGGAGCCATCGCCGGAGTCCTTGAACTCGGCGGAGGCCCTGGTTCGCGTAGCCCGGATCCTACTGGATGGGCCAGGGATAGACTGCGCTCCGAGCAGGCCTCGAGCGCCGCCTTCCCGGGTGGTGTAATTGGCAACACGGCGGCCTTTGGAGCCGCTCTTCCAGGTTCGAGTCCTGGCCCGGGAGCAATGTCAAAGGAGCCCGCGTGGCCTCGGATCGACTGACGGTCATCGTGCTCGCGGCGGGCCAGGGCACGCGGATGCGGTCCGCCCTCCCGAAGGTGCTGCACGCGGTCGCCGGCCGCACCCTGGTGGGGCATGTCCTCGCGGCGGTTGCCCCGGCCGCCCCGGCCGACGTGCTCGTCGTCGTGGGTCACGAGCGCCAACTCGTCATCGACCACCTGGCGCAGACCGCGCCTGACGTGACGGCCGTCGTACAAGATCAACAGAACGGCACCGGCCATGCCGTGCGCGTCGCGTTGGACGCCCTGCCGGACGCCGACGGCATCGTGCTCGTCCTGGCCGGCGACGCACCGCTGCTGCAGGCGGCCACCATCGCTGCCCTGCTCCGGACGCACAAGGAGAGTGGGGCCGCCGCGACCGTCCTGACCGCCCGGGTCGCCGATCCCGCCGGCTACGGGCGCGTCGTGCGCGACGGGTCCGGCGCCGTGACCGCGATCGTCGAGCACCGCGACGCCGACGCGGCGGTCCTGGCGATCGACGAGATCAATTCCGCCATCTACGCCTTCGACGCGACGTCCCTGCGCAAGGCCCTCGCCGGGTTGACCGCCCACAACGCGCAGGGCGAGGAATACCTGAC
>JAVEEB010000132.1 GCA_030840665.1 Frankiaceae bacterium
GCCCCGGCGACTCTGATCAGCGCCGGGGCCGCGACATGTCGTCAGCTGCTGGCGGCGTGCACGAGGTCGACCGCGGCGTCCCGCAGCGAGCAACCGCGCTCGAGAGCTCTCGCGGTGAGGACGTCGAGCGCGAGCGCCGCCGAGCAGTGCTGCTCGCCCATCACGATTCCGTTGGCCTGGTCCACGACGTCGCGCGCCCTGATCGCCGGTTGCCGTCCGGTGGAGAGAACGACTGCGGCGACGGCGGCCAGCTTTCGCAGCCGCGCGTGATCGGCCTGACCGAAGGCGTCGACGTCGGTGGCGTAGGCGTTGAGCGACGCGACAACGCCGTCGTCCACCGGGATGGGGACGGACATCGAAGACAGCGCACCCTCGGCCACCGCCGCGGCGGCGTACGCCGGCCAGCGGACGTCCCGGCGGGTGTCGGAGATCGCCCGCGTCTCCCCGCCGATGGCCGCGTCGACGCAGGGGCCGGCGCCGGCGGCGTACTGCGCCTGGTCGAGCGCCCTGGCCCAGGCGCTGGTCGCGGCCGCGGTGTCCGACCCGGCATCGCTGACGACGGTCACGGACACGGCAACGGCGGACGGCACCACGTGATGGGCGAGGGAGACGACCGCGTCGAGCGAAGGAGCGATGGCGGCATTGGCGAGAGAAGCGTTGGTTGACCTCATAGGGGGCCTTCAGCAGGGTGCGTCGGCGGCCGCGGCCACTGACAGGTACGTCGGACGCGCGGATGCGGATCCGACGTGAGAGGGGGGTGTCTGGCCCCTGCAGCGCCCGTGGACTGATCCACGGGCGGAGGCCGGCCCACGAGCCGGCTCACTGCACTCACCGTACGCCTCGGACAAGGACTAGAGTTCGCGTTCTGAGCCACCTCTTCTTCGGTGGCACGTGCGTCAAACAAGCGGCGTGCGCGGCGGGCTCTCCAGCCCCTCAGGCCTCGCGCGTCCGCGCGTGGTCCCGGCCGCGTACCTGCCGGACGCCGGCAGCCGCCGAGCGTGAGGCAGCAATGACGCAGCGGGATAGCTCGGGCGGCGACCCACGGGCGGCGTTCGACGAGCTGGCCGGGCTCGTCCTCAGCGAGCAGTCGCTGGACGGCCTCCTGCAGCGCGTCGCCGATCTCGCCAAGGCCGTCGTCCCCGGAGCGGCGGAGGTGTCGGTCACCCTGGTGGGCAAGGACAAGTCGACAACGGTGGTGTCGACGGGAGAGCTCGCCACAGCCCTTGACGAGACGCAGTACGACGAGGGCTTCGGCCCCTGCCTCGACGCCGCCGTCGGCGGTGAGGTGGCGTCCATCCCGGACATGGCCAACGACACGCGCTGGCCGGAGTTCGCCAGGGTGGCGACCGACAAAGGCGCGCTGAGCTCGCTGTCCACCCCGATCCCACTGCAGCAGTACGCCAACGCGGCGCTCAACATCTACGGCCTGACGCCGGGGGCTTTCGATGACCCGGCGATGGAGTTGGCCTCCTCCTTTGCCAGCTATGCCGGCGTTGCGCTGGCCAACATGCACCTCTACGAGAGCACCCGCACCCTCGCCGAGCAGCTGCAGAACGCGATGGAGTCACGCGCCGTGATCGAGCAGGCCAAGGGCGTGCTGATGGGCCAGCGCCAGTGCGACGCAGAGGAGGCATTCGACATCCTCGTGAAGCTGTCGCAGCAGTCGAACCGCAAGCTGCGCGAGGTTGCGCAGGCCCTGCTCGACAGTGCCCGCCTTACCTGATTTCCGCCGCCCTGTCTGGCTTTCCCCGACATCGAAGGGCATAATGGCTTCTGGTTGAGCAACGCAGCCCACCCCCCGATTTGTGGGGCCGGGCTGGTGCTCAGCGGCCTCCCGGCTCGGATGTGGAGCGCCGCCAGTGACCATGCTTCTGCCGCCCAGGCCCGACTCGCTCGAAGTGACCGAGACGCCCCCGGCGTGGCGCCCACGCTCGGCTGCCGACCTCCTCGAGGCCCAGCTCCGGGCCCTCGACCGCTGGCATCACGAGATGAGGTCCGTCGAGGTCGAGCCGGCCGGACTCAGCCGCGAGGCGCGCCTCGACGAGGCGCGACGGCGCGACGTGGCCGAGCGGGAGCGCGCGGCGCTGCTCGACTGGGCCGCACAGTCCCAGCGCGAGGACTATCCGCTAGGCCACGGTTCCGTACCCCGCGCCGTCGTCGCGCACCGCAACGAGTGGCTCCGCGACAAGCTCTGCGCCTGCTTGCGGAGTGCCGGCGTCGACGTCGCCGGATGCGTGGCGGACGGCGCGGAGGCCTCAGCCGCCATCGTCCTGGAGCAGCCGGACCTCGTGTTCCTGGAGGACCTGCTGCCCACCCTCACCGGGCTCGAGCTGGTCGGCCGGACCCGGCTGTTCGCCCCCGACGCGCTGATCGGCGTGCACGCGCTGGGGCAGAGCGGCACGGCGCCGCTGCTCGACGCGGGCGTCCGCGCGGCGTTCTCCCGCCGCATCCCCCCGGCCGAGATCGCGCGAGAGCTGGTGGCCTGCCTGCACGGACGGCACGCACGCCTGACGATGGTCTGACCGCGGCTGGTGGCTCAGGCCGGCTCGGACGGCAGGGCGCCGTCGCCGTTGCCGTAGCGCTCGTCGAGGTTGCGCAGCTTCCAGTTGAGGACGGCGCCGATCCATACGACGAGGAAGATCCCGACGATGATCCGGCCAGCCAGGTTGATGTCGATCCCGGCGATGAAGTCCCATGGCTGGCCGGTCAGACCGGCGTGCTCGATGACCAGCCCGGCGATCTCGACGGTGCCGATGGCGAACGCGACGAAGATCGACAAGCCCGTCGTCGTGATGTTGTAGTAGATCTTGCGGACCGGCGACATGAACGCCCAGCCGTAGGCCTTGGACATGAACACGCCGTCGATGGTGTCCATCAGCGACATGCCCGCCGCGAAGATGATGGGCAGAGCGATGATCGCCAGCGGCGGCAGTCCGCCGGCAATCGCACTCGTGCCGGCGACGGCGATGAGGCCGACCTGGGTGGCGGTGTCGAAGCCGAGCCCGAACAGCAGGCCGACGGGATACATCTGCCAGGAGTGGTTGATGAACTGGTTGTACCGACCGCGGAAGATCCGGTTCATGAAGCCGCGCTTGGCGAGCAGGTCGTCGAGCTCCTCAGCGGAGTAGGTGCCGCGCTTGGCCTGCCGCCACACCCGGACGATCCCGGAGAGCACAGCGAGGTTCAGGCCTGCGATGAGGTAGAGGAAGCCGCCCGATACGAGGGTGCCGATGATGCCGCCAGTGCCCTGGAAGGCCTGCTGGAAGGCAGTGGCCTTGGACGCGACGATCGCGATGGCCGTCACGAACGCCAGGACCACCGTCGAGTGGCCGAGCGAGAAGAACAAGCCGACAGCGAGCGGGCGCTTGCCCTTCTGCAGCAGGTAGCGGGTCGTGTCGTCCACCGCGGCGATGTGGTCGGCATCGAAGGCGTGGCGCAGGCCCAGCGTGTAGGCGAGGGTGCCGGCACCCGCGTAGACG
>JAVEEB010000349.1 GCA_030840665.1 Frankiaceae bacterium
ACGAAGACGCGATAGCGCCACTGGCGCGGGGCGAGGAGCTCGCGCGCCTGCTCCGAAGCGAGCTTGTCGTCATGCGCGGCAGCGGTCACGAGCCGCAGTGCCGAAACCCAGTTGTGACGAACGCCACCATCGCCGACTTCCTCGACCGCAATCTGCGCGCCCTGTCGTAGACGGTCTTGCGTGGGCGGCATGGCCCATAAGAGCCGTCAGGCGTTCGGGAGCGCCGCGATCGCGTCGATGGAGATGAGCAAGCCTCGCGGCAGGACGACGTTCGCGGGCGCCGACCGGGCGGGCGGGGGGTCCGGCATGTGCTGTGCGTATACCTCGTTGATGGTCGTGAAGTCCTCGACACGTGCGTAGAAGATGGTCGTCTTCACGAGATGCTCCATCGACGTGCCGGCGGCCTCGAGAATCGCCGCGATGTTGAAAAGGGCCCGTTCGGTCTGGGCCGCGATGCCCTCCGCCACGGCCCCGGTCTCCGGATCGATGCCGACAGTGCCGGAGCAGAACACGAACCCGCCCGCGGAAATCGCCTGGGTGTACGGGCCGAGCGCTGCGGGCGCGCCGGCGGTGGTGACGGCCTGTCGGGTCATGGCGAACCTCTCGTCAATGGCTTTCCCGCAGTGTCGCGGCAAGGCGCCGTTGCCGATACCCCGGCACTGGACCAGGTGCCCATCGTGCTCGGCCGCGGCGTCCGACTCTGGGATTCGCGCAGGACGTTCGCCTCTGCTCGTCGACCCTTGCGGGGGGTTGACTGAGTTGCGCGGACTCTTCTGTCGGCGTTGGAGATGACGGCATCATGGCGAGCGTCGACCTGTACTGGCTGCCACTCGGCGCCGGACCCAAGGGGCACTGCGTCCGCTTCAACGGCAGGGTTTTCGAGGGCGTCTCGTCCCTCCTGTCGCGTCGAAACCCGCAGGACCTCTACCACTCGGCCCTGGACGTTCGCGTCGACGGAGCCGCTTACGTGATCGAGATGACTCCGGTATGGCAGTCGAAGCAGCACGATCGCGGGGTCCAGCTCGAAGGGCCTGTTGGCCTGCGCGTGCTGGGGCGCTCGAGGCTTTTTCGGTACGAGGTGCGGTGCTGGCGCTCGGGGACCATCCCGGATGTGGCGGAGGCAGTCGACAGCCCACGGCGGCTGAGCACCGACCCGGACATGGCGTGCCGAGTCCTCAAGCTCGTATCCGAATGCCCGCCCGTGACCTGGGGCCGTGACGAGTTGCGCACCGGTGACATGTGGAACTCCAACTCCCTGGTCTCGTGGCTGCTGGCGCGGAGCGGCCACGCAGTGGAGTCCATCCAGTTGCCGGCAAACGGTCGCGCACCCGGCTGGGATGCCGGGCTGGTCGTTGCCGCCCGGCAGGCGGCGGGCGGCCGGCTGGCGTAGATCTGGGCCGGCTCGAGCCGATTCCCGGGGCCTGACTCCCGGGAGTGCTCCTAGCGGCGGCCGCTGATCCGGTGCGAGAGCTCGGTCGCCGTCTGCTGGACCGTGTGCGCGAGTGCGGCGCGCTGGAGCGCGCTGACCTTGCCCGCCGGGAAGGTCACGGCAACCCCCGCGACGGGGTGGCCGTTGTGGTCGACGACCGCCGACGCCACCGACGCGAAGTCGGGAGTGACGGATCCGTCTTCGTACGCGTAGCCGGTCTGTCGCACGTCGACCAGCAACCTGCGCAAAGCTGACGGCGACGAGGGACCGGCGCCGTTGCGCTGCACGAAGACATCCCGCGACGGGAAGAGCGCGCGGACCTGTTCGACGGGCAGTTCGGCGAGCATCGCGAGGCCGCTGGCGGTCAGTTGCGCCGGCAGGCGGACGCCGACGTCGGTGATGAGCGTCGGCCGGCCGAGGGCGCGTTCCTCCAGTACGTACAGGACGTCTCGCCCGTGCAGGACGGCAAGGTGCGCGTTGTGGGTGGTGGTGTCGACGAGGCGGGTGAGCAGCGGACGTCCGATGCGCTGCAAGGGCGCTTGCCTTGTGTACGCCGAACCCAACTCGAACGCAGCGACCCCCAACCCGTACCGGCGCTCTTCCCGCAGGTGCACGACGAAGCCTTCGCCCGACAGCACCGCCAGCAGGTGGTAGACCGACGACCGCGGCAGCCCGAGGTCCCGCGCGATCGACGCGGCCGGCTGCGGCTCCGTGTGCCGGGACAGCAGGCGCAGCACCGCGAGGGCGTGGGAGGCGGCAGGAGCGTTCGGCACCCGTGCAGCGTCTCAGATCCGAGACACAACCGCCGGCACGCGCATGGCCAGATGGCGGTCGAGCGCGTCCAATGGTCCTATGGCGACTTCCACCGTGACCGGCCCGGCAGTCTCCGTGGGCCTTGGCCCCCTCACTGCGGCCGATGTCGTCGCGGTTGCCCGGCACGGGGCACGCGTGGAGATCACCCCAGCGGCGATCGACGAGATTCGTCGCACCCGAGGAATTGTCGAGGGCCTCGCCGCCGACACGGAGCCGCACTACGGCATCTCCACCGGCTTCGGCGCGCTGGCCAACCGGCACATCCCCGTCGAGCTGCGCCAGCAACTGCAGGCGAGTCTCGTCCGCAGTCACTCCGCGGGCAGCGGCCCCGAGGTCGAGCGCGAAGTCGTACGCGCGCTCATGTTGTTGCGGCTGTCGACCCTCGCCACGGGCCGGACGGGCGTGCGCGAGCAGACGGCGCTGGCCTATGCCGCCCTGCTCAACGCGGGGATCACGCCGATCGTGCACGAGTACGGGAGCCTCGGCTGCTCGGGCGATCTGGCCCCGCTGGCGCATTGCGCCCTCGCCGTCATGGGGGAAGGAACGGTGCGCGACCGGGA
This sequence comes from Frankiaceae bacterium, assembly GCA_030840665.1. Classification (GTDB taxonomy): domain Bacteria; phylum Actinomycetota; class Actinomycetes; order JAVEEB01; family JAVEEB01; genus JAVEEB01. The sequence continues at coordinate 2,803 of JAVEEB010000349.1, forward strand.
GGGCACGTTGCTGGATGCCGCGGACGCCTTGCAACGCGCCGGCCTCGAACCCGTTGTGCTGCAGGAGAAGGAAGGCCTCGCCCTCATCAACGGCACAGACGGGATGCTGGGCATGCTCGTCCTCGCCGTGCACGACCTGCGGGAGTTGCTGCACACCGCTGACGTCGCCGCCGCGATGAGTGTCGAGGGCCTGCTCGGCACCGACGCGGTCTTCGCCGCCGACCTGCAAGCCCAGCGCCCGCATCCCGGGCAGGCAACGTCCGCCGCCACGATGCGAAGCGTGCTCGCCGGCAGCCCGATCATGGCGAGCCACCGAGGCCCGGGATGCACCCGCGTGCAGGACGCGTACTCGCTGCGCTGCGCGCCCCAGGTCACCGGCGCCGCCCGGGACACGGTCGAGCACGCCGCGACCGTCGCAGACCGCGAGCTTGCGTCGGCCATCGACAATCCCGTCGTCACCCTCGACGGTCGCGTGGAGTCCAACGGCAACTTCCATGGTGCGCCGCTCGCGTACGTGCTCGACTTCCTCGCCATCGTGGCGGCGGATGTGGCGAGCATGGCGGAACGTCGTACAGACAGGTTTCTCGACGCCACTCGCAACGGCGGCCTACCCGCGTTCCTTGCCGACGACCCGGGCGTCGACTCGGGCTACATGATCGCGCAGTACACGCAGGCCGCGATCGTGTCCGAGCTGAAGCGGCTCGCGGTGCCGGCGAGCGTCGACTCCATCCCCAGCTCGGCGATGCAGGAAGACCACGTGTCGATGGGCTGGTCCGCCGCCCGCAAGTTGCGTCGGTCGGTCGACGGGCTCACGCGGGTGCTCGCGATCGAGCTGCTCACGGCGGCGCGCGGCATCGAGTTGCGCGCGCCGATCCTCCCCTCGCCCGCCACGGGCGCTGTCATCGCGGCCCTGCGCGAGACGACACGCGGCCCCGGCCCCGACCGCGTGCTGTCGCCGGAGATCGAAGCCGCCGTGCAGTTCGTCTCGGCGGGCCGGGTGCGCGCCGCCGTCGAGCCC
>JAVEEB010000253.1 GCA_030840665.1 Frankiaceae bacterium
TGCTGACCAATCCCGAATCCATCACCGGCGCATACCTTTCCGGTAAGGAGAGCATCGAGGTGCCGGCGATTCGTCGCCCGATCGACCGCAAACGGCAACTGACGGTCGTCGGCGCGCGCGAGAACAACCTGCGCGAGATCGACGTGTCCTTCCCGCTCGGCGTGCTGACGTCGGTCACCGGCGTCTCGGGGTCGGGCAAGTCCACCCTCGTCAACGACATCCTGGCGTCGGTCCTGGCCAACAAGCTCAACGGCGCACGTCAGGTGCCCGGTCGTCACCTGCGGATCAACGGCGTCGACCAGCTCGACAAGTTGGTGCGGGTTGACCAGTCCCCGATCGGCCGCACCCCGCGGTCGAACCCGGCCACCTACACGGGTGTCTTCGACAAGATCCGGACGCTGTTCGCCGCCACCACCGAGGCCAAGGTGCGCGGTTATCAACCGGGACGGTTCTCGTTCAACGTCAAGGGCGGTCGCTGCGAGGCGTGCTCCGGCGACGGCACCATCAAGATCGAGATGAACTTCCTTCCCGACGTTTACGTGCCGTGCGAGGTCTGCCACGGTGCCAGGTACAACCGCGAGACGCTCGAGGTTCACTTCAAGGGCAAGACGATCTCCGAGGTGCTGGAGATGCCGATCGAGGAGGGTCTCGAGTTCTTCCAGGCCGTCCCGCCGATCGCGCGCCACCTGCGCACGTTGGTCGACGTCGGTCTCGGCTACGTCCGGCTCGGCCAGTCCGCTCCCACGCTGTCCGGCGGTGAGGCGCAGCGGGTGAAGCTGGCGTCCGAGCTGCAGAAGCGGTCGACCGGCCGCACGATCTACGTCCTCGACGAGCCGACGACCGGGCTGCATTTCGAAGACACGCGCAAGCTGCTGATGGTGCTTCAGCGCCTCGTCGACGCGGGCAACACCGTGGTCACCATCGAGCACAACCTCGACGTCATCAAGTCGGCGGACTGGGTCATCGACCTCGGCCCCGAGGGTGGCAGCGGAGGCGGCCTGATCGTCGCCGAGGGCACCCCGGAACACGTGGCGCAGGTCGCGGCCAGCCACACCGGTCGATTCCTGGCCGACATCCTCCCGACCGTGGCGGCCCCGGCCGCCCGGCCGAAGACGGCACGCTCCAAGACCCGCGCTGCCGCGCCCGCGGACGGTGCTACGGTCGACCTCGAGGCGCCGGCTGTCGCCGCGGCGAAGGTCGCGCCCGCCAAGGCTGCACCCACGAAGGCCGCACCCCCGAAGGCCGCACGTGCACGGCGCAAGGCAGCCGTGTGATCGCACGCCTCCGTGAGCGCTGGGCGGCCCACCCCGATCAGCGACTCGGGCTCGCTTTGCTGCCTTTGGGGTTGTTCCTCGGTCACATGTGTGCCAACAGGAGTGTCAAGGCGACGGCATCTCGGCAGCTCCTCATGTCGGCGGAGCGCGCGTGGTTATCGGTGACCGACGTGCGCAACCACGCACGGTGGATCCCGTTGACACACATGGAAGCGGAGGCGAACCTCGGCGTTGGCGACACCTTCACAGGGGTGAGCGGTCCGCCGTTTCCGCCGGGCCTGAGGTTGGTCGACCGGATGCGGATTGAGCGACTCGACCCGCCCACCACGACGGCCGAGGGCCGGGCGGTCTATCGCAAACTAGGCCCCGTGCTGCTCGGGACTGCGGAGGTACGCGTGCGGCCGATCGGCGACACGGCGTGCACTGTGACGTGGGTCGAGCACGTGCACCTCCGCGGCTTGCCGCCCGGGCTGACCGCGCCGATTCTCAGCCCTCTGCTGGCGCAGATGACGAAACTTGCGCTGCGCCGGATGGTCGCTGAGCTGACCATGTGAGGCGAGGAGCGAATCAGCAGCCGCATGAGCAGCGTTGGGCTCTGGACGCCGAGCAGCCTAGCGTGCTGGTTCCAGATGCAGACGCGCCACCGATGGCAACAAGCAATGGTCGCTGCTGAAGCTGTTGGATGACTTCCTCGACAAGTTCCGCGGCCGCAGCTGGGGTCCACGCTATTTGCGGACGCCTGGGGTGTTGTCACGTGGGGACGCGGAAGTGGGTGGTGAGTCTGCCGTTGTCATCGAGGATGTGAAAGGCAACGCCGGGCGGCGCGTCGAGGTCGAGGAGTTCGGCGGTTTCCCAGGGCAGAGCCACGGTTGATGCGACGCCAGGTGCGACGAGCAGTGGCAGGCCGGCGAACTGGGTTGCCGCCGGGGTGTGCGCGTGGCCGCACAGAACGGCGACGACGGACGGGTGTCGCCGGATGAGCGCGTCGAGCCGGTCGGCTCCGGCTTGACGGATGCTGTCGAGGTAGGGCATGTGCAAGGTCACGGGCGGGTGATGGAAGCAGACGAAGGATGGTCCATCGTCGGTGTCTGCCTGGGTCAGGAGCTCGTCGAGCCAGGTGAGCGTGGTGTCGTGCAGGTAGCCGTCGTCGCGTCCGGGGACCGTCGAGTCGCATAACGCGAAGACCGCGTTCCCGACCCGGGTGAATGTGTTGATCGGCTCAGCGGAGTGGGGGGATTCGGTGAACGCGGCGCGCCAGTTGGCGCGTTCGTCGTGGTTGCCGGGCAGCGTCATAACGGGGACGCGCACGGCGGCGAGGAGGCCACGCGCTTGGGTGTATTCGGCTGGCAGGCCGTGGTCAGCGATATCCCCGGTGACGAGCACCGCGTCGATCTCGTCCGTGAGGGACGCGAGGTAGTCGAGGACGCGGACCGCTCGCTGTTCCGCGCGGGCACCCAGATCCAGATGCAAGTCACTGATGTGCGCAATGACGAGGGCCATCGTCGAAGCGTAGCGATCCGGGCCGCAGCCGACAGTGCCGAGGAGGACGCTTGTCCCCTAGCAAGGGCTTGAGCAATAACTGTTCGACTGCGACCGCCCATGCGCAGGAACTAGTTGTCAGCGCCCACCGAATACGGGAGTGACGCGGAATGCACGTCATCGCGTCAGATGCGGATGAGCCGGATGTATCGCCAATCGTTGTCGGGCCGTGGCGGCGGGCCCGATCTCGTGCGCGTGCCACGGCAGCGCGTTCGACGCGACCACAGGCGCCGTGACGGCGGGCCCGGCCCCCAAGCCCCTCACCCGCATCGCGGTCGGCATCGACGCGAGCGACAACGTCGTCGCGACGTAGGCCGCCCGTCGTACACCGTCGCACGTATGCCCCCGTCGTAGACGCCGGCGCGACGCACGTCGTTCCGGCTAGGGCTCGCGGCCGAGGAGTTGTTCGATGAGCTCGTCCATCGCCGCTTCGCTGCCTTCCGCGCCCGCCGGCACGACCCGTTCGGTCGCGTCGAGGAACTCGCGGACGACGGAGCACGGCACCCTCAGCGAGCAGCGGCCAGGCCTGCCGGACAGGTCGATCACCACGTTCTCGTCCGTGCCGGGTCGCAGCCGCACATCCCCGTCGCCGGTCGCCGCCTCGATGCCATAGCGGAGAAAGTCACGCAGCATGACCCACTCGCCTTGCACGAACGCCGGATGCGCGGGCTCGCGCAGCACGGTCAGTGAGACCGCCAGCGGGTCCAGCCGCAGCCACTGCAGGCGCAGTTTGGTCGACGAATGCGTCGGGGCATCGGTGTCAGCCACGATGTCCACACGCAATTCGTCCATGAGCACCTCGGGGGATCGGCGGGCCGCGACAGTCCCGGCCCTCGTTCCCCTCGTTGGCATGATCACGCCGGCGGCCCGCGACTGTCGCCGCCGCCAGTAGGCTGGACGGCATGGCATCGCCCGCGTCGTACCGGCCCGCGGCGGGCTCCGTTCCGGTCGACCCCGGCGTGTATCGGTTCCGGGACGCGCACGGTCGCGTGATCTACGTCGGCAAGGCCAAGAACCTCCGCCAGCGCCTCAATTCGTACTTCGCGGACCCCGGCGGCCTGCTGCAACGCACCCGCACGATGGTGCACGCGGCCGCCAGCGTCGACTGGGTGACCGTCGGGACGGAAGTGGAAGCGCTCCAGCTCGAATACAACTGGATCAAGGAGTTCGACCCGCGGTTCAACATCCGGTACCGCGACGACAAGAGCTACCCCAGCCTCGCGGTGACGCTCAGCGAGGAGTTCCCGCGTCTGCAGGTGATGCGCGGTCCGAAGCGCAAGGGTGTCCGCTACTTCGGGCCGTACGCGCATGCCTGGGCCATTCGGGAGACGCTCGACCTGCTGCTCCGCGTGTTCCCGGCGCGCACGTGCTCCAACGGCGTGTTCACGCGGGCAGCCCAGACGAACCGGCCCCGCCTCCTCGGCTACATCGACAAGTGCTCGGCCCCCTGCGTCGGTCGCGTCAGCGCCG
>JAVEEB010000260.1 GCA_030840665.1 Frankiaceae bacterium
TCGCACGCACCGCCTCGTAACGGTTGCCATGCCGGCTCCGCTCACCGCGCGGCGACTACGCCGGAGCGGCCAGACAGTCGGCGGACTGCGCCGCGACGAGCCGGGCGCCCTCGGTCAAGCGGGCCCGCAACACGAGGCTTTCGCTCCCGAGCGCGGTCGCAAAGGCGACGCCGTCGGCAATCGGCATGACCGCGAGACCAGGGCGGCTCACCGGCGCGATCGGCAGGGATGCACCGGCGAACGGCGACGGCGACGGCGAGACGACGAGCAGCGAACCGAACGCCCGCGCGTCCCCGATGACGGCGCGCCGCTGCAGCGAGGCACCGTCGACGTCGACGGACTGTCGCAACAGCGGGTGCCCGTCGCGTACGACGGACGTCGATGCGACCACGTGGCCGCCGGTCTCCGCGTGGCGGCCGAGCACGATCTCCTCACGCAGCTCGAGCGATGCATCCCCCGCGAGAGTGACCTGCGTGTCCATCGCGTGCCGCGCCCGGTTGCTGATGACGACGGGTTCGGGCAGCAACTCCAGCCGCGCGCCGCGGCCCACCGTCGCGCGCACCGTCATGGTCGACAGCGCCGGCGGCGACGACGGCTGCGCCACCGACGCCGCCACCGTGCGCAGCGTCAGCGACGCGCCGTCGTGGACCTCGATCTCGAGCAGCAACCCGTCACCGCCGAGCGGACCACCGGCCGCCGCGACAAGGTAGAGGCAGCCGCCCGACCGCCGCAGCACGAGGGGGGCCTGCGAGCGCACGGTGCGCCAGACGGTCCGGCCGGCCGCGTCGCACTCGACGACGACGACGGCGTGCGCCCTCACCTGACCCAGCTGTGCAGCAGACCGGTCACCCACGCGGCCACGTCGGTTGCCTGCGGGTCGCGGGCGAGGGACGTGAACAGCACCGGCTTGCCGCCGCGCACGGCCGCGGAGTCGCGGTCCATCACCTCGAGGCTCGCGCCGACCATCGGCGCGAGGTCGATCTTGTTGATGACCAGAAGGTCGGCGGTCGTCACACCCGGGCCGCCCTTGCGCGGCACCTTGTCCCCTCCCGACACGTCGAGGACGAAGATCTGGCTGTCGACGAGGCCGCGGCTGAACGTCGCGGTCAGGTTGTCGCCCCCGCTCTCGACGAGTACGAGCTCGAGCCCGGGGAACGCGGCCTCCAGCCCTTCCACCGCTTCGAGGTTGGCGGTGATGTCGTCGCGGATTGCCGTGTGCGGGCAGCAGCCTGTCTGCACCGCGACGATGCGCTCGGTCGCGAGAACGCCCGCCCGCTTGAGGAATTCGGCGTCCTCCGTCGTGTAGATGTCGTTGGTCACCACACCGAGCCGCACGTCGGGACCGAGCGAGCGGCACAGCGCCGCGACGAGCGCGGTCTTGCCGCTGCCCACCGGGCCGCCGATGCCGATCCGCAGGGCCCGCCCCGCCGCGGCCGGGGGGTGCGCGTGCGCCGCACCGCCACCGCCTTCGAGGCGCAGGTGCGGGGCGAACAGCGTGGCGTCGTACAAGAAATCAGGACGCAAAAAGACGCACCTCCCAGGTGGCATGGTCCTCCGCGAGGAGGTCCACGAGCGGGGCGGAGGACGACGGCAGGTCTGCCGGCGGCCCGTCCGCATACGTGGCCGCTTCCGTCGCGACCGCGTCGATGTCAGACGCCAGCTGCGCGATCCCCGCGTTGACCGAGAGGGGATCGAGCCCGAGCAGCCGGACCGCGGCGCTGGCGGGGCCGGACACCGACAGGTAGGCGGCCACCAGGGCGGCCTCGACCGGCGTGCACCCCGTCGCGCCCGCGATGCACCCCACGACCAGCGGGTGGTGCGGGCCTCCCGGCTGCCGGGCCAACGCCGTGAGGGCGACGGAGGGCCATGCGGTCGACGCCGCGCGGACCAGGGTGCGGCCTTGGTGCCGCGAGGACGCGCGGATCGCCGGCGAGGGCGTGCGCGCGTCGAGCTCCGCGTCAAGCGCGTCCCAGCGGAGCGGATCGCGGACCGCCTGCACGCACGCCGCGGCGGCGAACGCGGCCGCCTGCGCTCCCCCGCGCGCGAGCCGCCCGCGCAGGAACGTGAACAGGTCGTCGACCGTGTCGACGAGGCCGGCGGCCGCGGCGGCCTCGATCTGCGCCGAATGCGCGTGCCCACCCGCGGGCAGCCGCGCATCGGACAGCAACAGCACGACGGCCGGCATCCCTGTCATTTTGGCGCTCGCAATCAGAAGAGGAAGTACCGCTGGGCCATCGGGAGCTCCGACGCGGGATCGGCGACGTTGACCTCGCCGTCGATGCGCACGGTGAACGTGTCGGGATCGACCTCGATCTGCGGCAAGGCGTCGTTGAGCGGCATGTCCGCCTTGCCGACGCGGCGCACATCCTTCACGGGCACCAGCCGCCGCATGAGTCCGAGCCGCTCTTCCAACCCATCGTCCAACGCGGTCGGCGACACGAAGGTCAGCGACGTCTGCGCCGCGACCCGCGGCACGGCTCCCCACATCGGCCGGGGGAACACGGGCTGCGGCGTAGGGATGGACGCGTTCGCATCGCCCATGGCAGCCCACGCGGCCATGCCACCCTTGAGGACGACGTGCGGTCGTACACCGAAGAAGGCGGGCTCCCACAACACCAGGTCGGCGAGCTTGCCGACCTCGATCGACCCGATCTCGTCGTCCAAACCATGAGCCACCGCTGGGCAGATCGTGTACTTGGCGACGTACCGGCGGGCGCGCAGATTGTCCGCCGCGCCGTCCCCGGGCAGCGACCCGCGGCGCGCCTTCATCACGTGCGCGGTCTGCCACGTACGCAGCACGACCTCACCGATGCGCCCCATCGCCTGCGAGTCCGACCCGATCATCGAGATTGCCCCGATGTCGTGGAGCACGTCCTCGGCGGCGATGGTGGACGGCCGGATGCGCGACTCGGCGAACGCGAGATCCTCAGGCACAGAAGGGTTCAGGTGGTGACACACCATCAGCATGTCGAGATGCTCGTCAATGGTGTTGATCGTGTGCGGGCGGGTCGGGTTGGTCGAGGACGGCAACACATTCGACTGCCCGGCGACCGTGATGATGTCCGGCGCGTGCCCGCCGCCGGCACCCTCCGTGTGATACGCGTGAATCGACCGGCCACCAATCGCGGCGAGGGTGTCCTCGACGAAACCCGCCTCGTTCAGCGTGTCGGAATGCAGAGCAGCTTGTACGCCGAACTCGTCGCAGACCGACAGGCACGCGTCGATCGCCGCCGGCGTGGTGCCCCAGTCCTCGTGCAGCTTGAACCCCGCCGCGCCGCCCTTCAGCTGCTCGACCATCGCCTCGCGCGACACCGTGTTTCCCTTGCCCAGCAGCACGACGTTGACGGGCAGGCCGTCCATCGCTTCGAGCATGCGCGCGAGGTGCCAGCTGCCCGGGGTGACCGTCGTCGCCTTCGTGCCCTCCGCCGGCCCGGTACCGCCCCCGATCAGCGTCGTAATGCCGCCGCCGAGGGCCTCCGGCACGAGTTGCGGGCAGATGAGGTGCACGTGGCAGTCGATGGCACCGGCCGTGACGATTTTTCCGTTTCCTGCAAGGATTTCCGTGGACGGCCCGATGACCAGTGCGGGGTGCACGCCGTCCATCGTGTCTGGGTTGCCGGCCTTGCCGATCCCGACGATGCGGCCGTCGCGGATGCCGATGTCGGCCTTGATGACCCCCCAATGGTCGAGGATCACCGCGCCGGTGATGACGAGATCCGGCGCGCCTTCGGCACGGGTCGCCCGCGACTGACCCATCGACTCGCGGATGACCTTGCCGCCGCCGAACACGACCTCGTCGCCGGCGCTCGGTCCGCGAGAGAGATCCTGCGTCACCTCGATCAGCAGGTTGGTGTCGGCGAGTCTGATGCGGTCGCCCACCGTCGGGCCGAACAGGTCCGCGTACCGGGACCGCGACAGTTCGCTAGGCATCGAGATCCTCCAGCGACCCGTCAAGGCGCAGGCCGGGGACCTTGCGCAGGCCACCGATGCGCACGAGCGACACCTCTCGCGTCATGCCGGGCTCGAAGCGGACGGCGGTGCCGGCCGGCACGTCCAAGCGGGTCCCGTGCGCGGCGGCCCTGTCGAAATCCAAGGCAGGGTTGGCGGCCGCGAAGTGATAGTGCGAGCCGACTTGCACCGGCCGGTCACCGGTGTTGCGCACCGTGAGCGTGACGGCGACGCGGCCCTCGTTCACGACGACCGGCTCCGCGCCCGTCAGGATCTCCCCGGGCTTCATACGATCGGCTCGTGCACGGTGATGAGCTTCGTACCGTCGGGGAACGTGGCCTCTACCTGCACCTCCCCCAACATCTCGGGCACCCCGTCCATCACGTCCGCCCGCGACAGCACGGTCCGGCCGCTCGCCATCAGTTCGACAACGGTGCGCCCGTCCCGAGCACCTTCGAGCAGGTGCGCCGTGATGAGGGCCGTGGCTTCCGGGTAGTTGAGCAACAGCCCGCGCGCCCGGCGCGCGGACGCAACGTCGGCCGCCACGTGGATGAGCAGGCGCTCCTGCTCGTGCGGACTCAAACGCATGGCGATCCGGTCCCCTCTGGCCGCGAACGGCCCGTTCCGGGCGCATTCGGAGTTCGTCGGGCCGAGCGTTTCAGCGCCGTATGTGCGGCACGTTTCGGGTCCGTGTCGTGCGCATCACATCGGCGGGCGGGGCGGCTGGCCGCTGGATCTTGTCCCGAAAATCGGGGGCTTTTCCTGGGTTATGAGGTGAGAGCGCTCTCGATCATGGCTTAATGGAGAGGTACAGACCAGGAAATGCCGTGAAAGGGACCAGACGTGAACTCGTACGTGCCGTACCTCGACACCGCTCTTCCGGTCGCCGAGCGCGTCACCGATCTCGTCGCGCGCATGACGCTGCCCGAGAAGGTCGGCCAGATGCTGCAGCTCGACGCCCGCGAAGGCGTGCGCCACCTGGTCGAGGACCTGCACGTCGGCTCCCTGGTGCACACGTCGCCCGCGCGCATCCACGAGGCGGCCGACCTGAGCCGCGACAGCCGCCTGGGCATCCCGCTGCTGATCGCCGACGACTGCATCCACGGCCACTCGTTCTGGGAAGGCGCGACGATCTTCCCGACGCAACTCGGGATGGCGTCCAGCTGGGACGCGGAGCTCGTCGAGCAGGTGGCGCGGGTCACCGCGACCGAGGTGGCGGCGACCGGGATCCATTGGACGTTCTCCCCGGTCCTCTGCATCGCCCGCGACCTGCGCTGGGGCCGCGTGAACGAGACGTTCGGCGAGGATCCGTTCCTCATCGGCGAGCTCGCCTCGGCCATGGTGCGCGGCTACCAGGGCGACGGCCTCGCCGACCCCACCGCGATCCTCGCCTGTGCCAAGCACTTCGCCGGCTACTCCGAGACGCAGGGTGGCCGCGACGCCAGCGAGGCGGACATCTCCCAACGCAAGCTGCGCTCCTGGTTCCTGCCGCCGTTCGAGCGCGTCGCCCGCGAGGGGTGCCGCACCTTCATGCTCGGCTACCAGTCCATGGACGGCGTGCCGATCACGATCAACGACTGGCTGCTCAATGACGTGCTGCGCGGCGAGTGGGGCTACACGGGCACGCTGGTCACCGACTGGGACACCGTCGGCCGCATGGTCTGGGAGCAGCAGGTCTGCGCCGATCACACCGAGGCCGCCGCAGCCGCGGTGCGCGCCGGCAACGACATGGTGATGACGACCCCCAAATTCTTCGAAGGGGCCCAAAAGGCCGTCGCGAACGGGCTGCTGGCGGAGTCCGCGCTGGACGCCGCCGTCGGCCGCATCCTCACCCTCAAGTTCGAGCTGGGCCTCTTCGAGAACCCCCGCCGACCCGACCTCGAGCGGCAGGCCGCGGTCATCGGCGTCGACCGCCACGCCCAGCTCAACCTGGACGTCGCGCGACGGTCGCTGGTCCTGCTCAGCAACGACGGCCTCCTCCCCCTGGACGGAGGCTTCAGCGCCGACGAGTCCGGCCGCGCCGCGGCTCCCGGGACCGCCCCCGCGCGGACAGTCCTCGTCGTCGGCCCGAACGCCGACGACCCCCAGACGCAGCTCGGTGACTGGGCGGGCGCCTCCGGCCAGATCGACTGGATGCCCAACGGCCAGCCCCGGGCGATGACGCAGACGGTGCTCGACGGGTTCCGCGACCACGTGCCCCCGACCTGGACCGTCACGCACGCGCGCGGCGCCGGCATCCTCACCACCGCCCCGGACCCCGAAGGTGCCCTGAATCCGGACGGCCAGCCCCGTCCGGCGATCGTCGTGCCGGACAGGCCCGACGCGGACCTCATTGCAGAGGCCGTTGCCGCGGCCCGGGGCGCCGACTACGTGGTCGCCGTCGTCGGGGACCGCATCGAACTCGTCGGTGAAGGCAAGTCGACGGCAACGCTGGAGCTCGTGGGTGGCCAGATTGCTCTGCTCGACGCCCTCGCCGCGACAGGCACCCCGATGGTCGTCGTGCTCATCAGCTCCAAGCCGCTCGTCCTGCCGCCGTCGGCCCTCGGCGCCGCCGCGATCGTGTGCGCCTTCAACCCCGGCATGCGCGGCGGCCGGGCCATCGCCGAGCTAGCGCTGGGTCTCATCGAACCGTCGGGCCGGCTGCCGGTCTCGTTCCCGCGCCACGCCGGCCAGCAGCCGACCTACTACAACCAGATCCGCGGGCAGCACGGCGACCGGTACGCCGACCTCCCGCAGACACCGGCCTTCGCGTTCGGCGCCGGTTTGTCGTACACGACTATCGAGTATTCGGACCTGCGCATCCTCACCCCGACGGTGACCGCCGGCGAGACGGTCCGGGCGGAGGTCACCCTCCGCAACACCGGCGCGCGCCCCGCGCTCGAGACCGTCCAGGTCTACATCCACGACGTCGTCTCGTCGGTCACGTGGGCCGTGAAGGAACTCAAGACGTACCGCCAGGTCGAGCTCGCGCCGGGCGAGACCCGGACGGTGACCATCGAGCTCCCCGTGGACGACTGCACGATCGTCGACCGGCACGCCGTCCGGATCGTCGAGCCCGGTGACATCGAGCTGCTCGTCGGCCCGTCGTCACGCGATGACGTGCAGCTCCGCGCCTGCTTCACGATCAAGGGCTGATTGATCGTGTACGACGGACACGCCGACCGGCTCAGCTCCCCACGAGGCTGACCGCGCGGGCGATGACCAGCACCGAGATGACGAATGCCGTCAGCGACTGGAATCCCATGAGGCACTTGGCGCGCGTCGACAGCGGCATCGTGTCGGTCGGGCTGAACGCGGACGAGTTTGTCACGGAGACGTACAGGTAGTCGATGAAGTGCGGCACCCAGCCGCTCGCCGCGGACGACGTGACCGAGACCTCGCGGACGTTCGTCACGTTCTCGTCGTGCGGGAAGCGGAAGTCGGCGTCGGGGAGGTCGTCGCGGCTGCGCTGGGTGCGCACCACGGGGCCGCCGCGGTCGATCTCCCAGTACGCCAGGCCGAACACGATGATGTTCGTGAGCCACACCTGCAGCGCGCCGAGCAGGAGCCCCGCGCCCTTCTGCGATCCGTCGAGCAGCGCCACGATGAGCCGCACCAGCGAGGACATGTTCGCGATCGCCAGCAGCACCACGAGCACGATCGAGGTGATCCGCGCCGACTTCACCTCGCGCTTGAGGCGGCGCGGGTTGGTCGCCACGAGCGGGACCAGCAGCAGCACACCGAGCACGGGCACCACCCAGCGAGGCCCGACGAGCAACGGGTTGGACAGCAGGGCGTACATGAGGATCGCCAGCAGCACTGCAATCGCCGCGGGCCAGCGGTGTTCCCCCTCGGGTGAGCGGCGCTCGTTGGTCGGCGGGATGGTCTCGTCATGCAACGCCATCGGTGAGCTCCTCCTCGTCAACCGACTCGAGTGCTGTCGCATCGATCGTAGGAGCGCCGGGCCGCGGCGTGGGGACTTGGCGTGGGACTGACGTTCGGTCCCGTTCGCGTGTTGGCGTCAGGCGACGCGCAAGTGCCGCGCGCCGACGGCCGGGACGACGAGCCGATAGGAGATGCCGTCGTCGTTGACCACGAACACGCTCCCGGCCGGAGATACCTGGCACAGCACGAGGCGGTCGTAGCGATCCGCGATCCTGACGAGCGATGCCACGGACGTGACGTCGATGACCGACGCGCTGAGCGTCAGCTCCGCAACGTCCACGCGGCGCGCGCCGATAGCCGTGACGACCGTGGCCGTCGGGTGGCGCGGCGCCCTGCTGCGAGCCACGAAGACTGCCGCGAGCACCCAGGCGAGCACGGCCAAGAGGCCGGCCGGTGCGCGAAGGCGGCTGACCGCGATGACCGCCGACGACACCTTCACCGTGCGGGCAAGGGCGGTCGGAACGGAAACGGTTGTCGTGAGCGTCGGCGCACCCGCATCCGCTGCCGGCGCCGCCGGGCGCAGTTGCAGCGGGTCGAGCGACATGGTGAAGGCCGCGTTCGCCAGCGACGGCGCCGGTGCACCCTTCACAGTCCCCGTCGTGGCGAACGTCGCGGCGATGGTGACCGTCCCGCTCGAGCCGCCGCCCGGGTCCCCCGACTCCTTGGCGACGGCAGCCAGTCGGCTGACGAGCGCAGGGACGTCGATCGGGATGACGACTCCCGCCGCGCCGACAGGTCGGGCCGGCGTCTCGGCGATCGTCGTGGTCCAGCCGTGCTGGTTGGCCAGCGTGACGCGCAGCGCGGCCGTGACCTCCCCCGCGTTGCTGCCGTCGGAGACGGTGACGGTGTCGCCCACGGTCAGCTCGAGCTGGCGCAGAAGGCCGAGAAAGATCGGCTGGCCCGTGCGTGCGTGACCGTCCGGGTAAGTGACGCCGG
>JAVEEB010000291.1 GCA_030840665.1 Frankiaceae bacterium
CTGTCCAGCAGACTCATGCCGGCCGCGAACACGATCGGCAGCACCAGCACCGCGTACCAGGGCAGGGCAACGGCGGCCGCACCGCCCGCGATGACGAACAGCCCGATCTCGGTGGCGGTGTCGAAGCCGAGACCGAAGAGCAAACCGATCGGGTACATGTGCCACGGCTTGCGCACCGTGCGGGTCACCTTGCCGAGAATCCGGTTGAGGACACCCCGGTTGCTGAGGTGCTCCTCGAGCTCCGCCTCGTCGAACTCGCCGCTACGCATCCGCCGGAAGACGCCGAGGATCTGCCGCAGCACAACGAGGTTGAGCCAGCCGATGAGCAGCAGGAAGACCCCCGAGATCAGCGTGCCCCAGACGCCGGTCACGTTGTGGAGCGCCGAGCTGTTGTCGGTCACCTGCCCGGCGACTGCGCGGACCCCGAAGCCGATGACCGCGCACAGGCCGAAGACGACACTCGAGTGGCCGAGGGAGAACCAGAAACCGACGGACATCGGCTTGCCGCCCTCGCCCATGAGCTTGCGCGTCGTGTTGTCGATGGCGGCGATGTGGTCCGCGTCGAAGGCGTGCCGCATCCCCAGCACGTACGCCGTGAGGCCGATCCCGATCCCGAATGCCTTGCCGGAATTGGCAGCGCCGGGCAACGCGAAGTGGTGCGGGTTGATCACGGCGATGAGGGTGCCCCAGCCGACGATGTGCAGGAGCAGGACGAACCCGGCCATCCCGACGATCGAACGGCGCTGCTCGGGGTCGAGGGGGGCCCGCTTGCGTCGTTCGCCGACGGGCGCGGTCGTCGTTGCTGTCGACACTGCATCTCCTCCGGGTTCACAGGGAGCTTAATGCAACAAAGTCGCAGGTGGCACCTGATCGCATACGTGTGCTTCGACCGCGACCGCCGCCCCGGATGTGTCTGGCGGCCTACAGCTCGAACTGGGCCCGGACCACGCGCTCGTCCAGCGAGCGGCCGACGTCGAACAGCACCGTCAGCGCCCGGTCGGGCGCCTCGCTGACCTCGATCCACGACACCGGCACGAACTGCCGTTGATCCGCCGTCGCGGCGACCGGGCGGATCGCCGGGTCGAGGACGTCGAAGCGGACGGTCGACGCCCGCGGCAGGAGCGCGCCGGCCCAGCGGCGCGGCCGCATCGGGCAGATCGGCGTCAAGGCGAGCACGTTGGCACCCAGGGGCACGATCGGTCCGTGGGCGGAGAGGTTGTACGCCGTGCTCCCGGCCGGCGTCGCGAGGATCACACCGTCACCGCGCAACTCCTCCATCCGGAGGTCGCCGTCGACGGTGATCCGGATTGCGGCGGACTGGCCGGCGAGGCGGCGCAGCGCGACTTCGTTGCAGGCGAGTTGCTCCGGGATGCGGTCGCCCTCGACGCCTTCGCCGTGCATGCGCAGTGGGTGGATGACGCTCGGTACGGCGGCGTCGAGACGCTCGAGCAGGTCGCCGTCCTCGAAGTCGTTCATAAGGAAGCCGACGGTGCCGCGCATCAGGCCGAAGACGGGCGGAAGCGGACGCGAGGCCCCCAGGGCCAGCACCGAGTGCAGGGCGTCGAGCAGCGTTCCGTCCCCGCCGATGGCGACGACGATGTCCGCCTTCGCCAGGGGCACGTCGCCGTACCGCTGCGCGAGTTCCTGCACGGCTGCTTGGGCACGCGGCGAAGGGGCGGCGCGAAACGCGAGGGCAGTCATGCGGGCCACGCTACCGGCGACCAACCCACCAACACCAATGTTCGATTATGTCCGGAATTGTAAGCTTTCGTTGCCTTTTGTCACGGTCTGTGGATGAATGCCCGAAGCTCGGTTCGCGTTCATCCACGTCGAAGGAAGTGATCAAGTGATCATGCGGAGAAGTCTTCTGCGGCCATTCGCGGTATTGCTGGCGGCGATCGTCATGCTGTTCGGCCAGCCCCTCGGCAACGCCGGTCTCCATGCCGCGACGCCGGCCCAGCCGGTGACCCATGGCCTCAAAGGCGAGTACTTCAAGATGTCGGCGCCCGGCGCCCGCGACTTCGCGCAGGCGGGCGGCGTCACGCTCGACCCGCAGATCAACTTCCCCGACCTCGTTCCGACCTTCCAGGCCCAGACCGGTCAGGTGAACAACACAACCGCGCGATGGACGGGCACGATCGCCGTCCCCGCCACCGACGCGTACACGTTCTATGCCGTCGGTGACAACGGCTTCCGCCTGTTCATCGACGGCGTGGCGGTCATCGACCACTGGGCCGGCGACTGGGACAACGAGCAGACGTCCGCGCCGGTGACGTTGGCGGCCGGCGTGCAGCACGACTTCCGGCTGGAGATGTTCCAGGACAACGGCGGCGCGAACATGTTCTTGCGCTGGTCGAGCGCGGCGATCGCGAAGCAGCTGGTGCCGCAGTCGGCGTTCACGGCTCCGGCGTACACACCGGCGAGCGGGCTGAAAGGCGAGTACTACCGCTCCTCCAGCAACACCGCGCACGACTTCTCCGTCCTCGGCGCGACGACGCTCGACCCCAACATCGACTTCTCTGACCTGGTCCCGACGTTCCAGTCCGCGACCGGGCAGAGCGACCACACGACCGCTCGCTGGACCGGCCAGATCGAGGTGCCGACCACGGGCGCGTACACCTTCTACGCCATTGGTGACAACGGCTTCCGCCTGTTCATCGACGGCGCGCCCGTCATCGATCACTGGGTCGGCGACTGGGACAAGGAGCAGACGTCCGCGCCCATCACGTTGGCTGCCGGCGAGCGCCACATCTTCAAGCTCGAGATGTTCCAGGACGTCGGCGGTGCGAACATGTTCCTGCGCTGGTCGAGCGCAGGCCTCCCGAAGCAGATCGTCCCCGCGTCGGCCTTCACCACGCCGCCCGGTTTCGTCGTGTACCCGGTCGATCTCGCCGTCGGCACCGACGGCCGGCAACTGACGGCCGACTTCGAGCAGCCGGTGACGAACCTCGGCGACCTCGCTGCGCACCTGCAGGTGCTCGTCGACACGACGCCGTTCCCGATAACCTCCATCGCCCTCAAGCCCGGGGACGACTCGGTGGTCGTCGTGACGCTCGCCGAGGCAGTGTTCAAAAACCAGAGAGTCCGATTCTCGTACGACGGGCTCGGCAGTTTCGCCGTCGGCGGCGCGGCCGTGCCCAGCATCGTCCGTAACGCCCTCAACAACTCGACGCAGCGCATGACAACGCCCTTCGCGGCGAGCGTCGACAAGAACGCCCCGCTGCCGGAGTACCCGCGCCCGCAACAGGTCCGCACCCAGTGGCAGAACCTCAACGGGCAATGGGAGTTCGCCGGTGCCGCGGCGGGCCAGGCGCCCGCGTTCGGCGCGACCCTGCCGGAGCGGATCACGGTGCCGTACCCGGTGGAATCCCTCCTGTCGGGCATCGAGCGGCACGAGGATCACATGTTCTACCGCAAGCTCATCACGGTGCCGAGCAGTTGGAACGTCGGCAGCGGTCAGCGGTTGAAGCTCAACTTCGGCGCCGTCGACAACCAGGCGACCGTGTACGTGAACGGCACGAAAGTCGCCTCGCACACCGGCGGCTACACCGCGTTCTCGGCCGACATCACCGATGCGCTCCGGCCCACCGGGCAGCAGGAGATCGTCGTCGACGTGACGGATACCACGAACGGCGACCTGCAGCCGGTCGGCAAGCAGAACGCGAATCCGGGTGGCATCGTCTACACCGCGTCCTCCGGCATCTGGCAGACCGTGTGGATGGAGCCGGTGCCGGACAAGGCGATCGACAACCTTGTCACGACGCCGGACATCGCGACTTCCACGCTGGCGGTCACCGTCAACTCGACCACCGCGACGCCGGGGGCGATGGTCGTTGTGCACGCGTACGACGCGGCGGGCAACAACGCCGGCGCCGTGGAAGGCCCCGTCAACAGCAAGCTCACGTTGCCGGTGAAAAAGCAGCACCTCTGGACGCCGGACGACCCGTACCTGTACACGCTGACGGTCGACCTCAAGGACGGCCGCGTGCACGACCACGTGTCGGGCTACTTCGGGATGCGGTCCATCGGCCTGGCCATGGTCGGCGGGTTCCAGAAAATCGTGCTGAACGGCAAGCCGATCTTCT
>JAVEEB010000297.1 GCA_030840665.1 Frankiaceae bacterium
CAACCGAACTGACAGCCCAGCGCGCCCCCATGACGGTGCGCTGCGCCGCGAAGGACGGAATGCAGGGGGCGTACGCGAGCACAAATGCGCACAGTGCCAGACCTGCCCCCCCGGGGTGGCCGCCAGAGGAGTCGGCCAGCCGTTGCCTCAGCGCGGCCGCGGTCGATGTCGCTGCCACCGGCCCGGACGACAGCGTCTGGGCGAACGACGCGACCATCGCCTCCTTGGCCACGACCCCCGTCGCAAGCGCCGCGGTCACGGCGGGGTCGCCGAATCCCGCAGGCCCGAAAACGGGAGCGACCGCGCCGGCCGTGCGGCCCAGGACACTGTGGCCCAGCGGCACGTGGCCGAACCCGCTCCCGGCCGGGGCGCCGCCGAGCGGAATGGCGGCGAGGAGCCACGCGACCGCGACGGCCGCCGTCACGACGACCGCGACTCCCCTGATGAACGCGACGAGCCGCCGCAGCGTCTCCGCGAGCAGCGGCAGGACCAAAGGGCGGCACAGGGGTGGCGCGGCCGGAAACGCACCGTCGCCCGGGACAGCGGCCGGCGAACCCATGACGACCCGCAGGATCACGGCTACCGAGAGCACGATCCCGATCGACATGGCGTACATCGCCGCGACGACGGCGGCCGAGCGGCCGGGGAGCGCCGCCTGCGCGACCAGCACGTAGACGGGCAGGCGCGCTGTGCACGTCACGAGCGGGGCAAGGATCGCGGTCACCCTGCGGTGCCGCACGGATCCCAGGTGACCCGCCGCTCCTATCGAGGGCACGTTGCACCCGAATCCGAGCACGAGAATCAACATTGACTCCCCCGGCAAGCCCAGGCGCCGCATGAGCGAATGCGCGGCCGCGGAGGACCGAGCGAGGAACCCGGAGCGCTCCAACGCGATGAGCGATGCGGCGACGAACGCGTACAGGGGTACGAAGGTCAGCAGTTGCCCGACGCCGGTCAGCAGGCCGCCGACGAGAAACGACGACACCCAGCTCCCGTCGAGTCCAACGGCGCGCAACCCTCGCACGGCAGCGGACGACACAGGTCCGCTGATCAGGTTGTTGAGCCCTGCTTGCAATGGCTGTGATGCGGCTGTCGAGGCTGCGATGAGGGCCCACACGGTCGCGATGAGCACAGGCAATCCCGTCCACGGGGACGTGGTGAGTCGATCGATGAAACGTGCACGACTCGAGCTGGGCACATGAAGCCGGAAGAGCTCTGACTCAGCCTGAGAAACCAGCGGTGCTTCGGTTTTCGGGGCAGGACAGTGCTGGGCGCTCGGACAATGGCGGCACCGCGACCGGGCCACCCGCGACGGCACGGGGACAGGGGCGGCCGGCACGACGGGGGCGACCGACACGAGAGGCACGACCGTCGGGTCGCCGCTCGCAATGCCCATCTCGGAGGTGGCTCCTTCGTCGGATCACCGCCAACGTTAGGAGCCGCAGGCACCCGACACAGGGGCCGAAAGGCCCGAATGTCGTCTTTTCCGATCAGGCGCGGACGTGACCCTCGCCGGTGACGACGTACTTCGTGCTGGTCAGCTCGAGCAGGCCCATGGGCCCCCGCGCGTGCAACTTCTGCGTCGAGATACCGATCTCGGCGCCGAAGCCGAACTGGCCGCCATCGGTGAAGCGGGTCGATGCGTTGACCATCACAGCGGCGCTGTCGACCCGGGACACGAACGTCTTCGCGGCCTGCTGGGACTCCGTGAGGATCGCCTCGGTGTGCCCGCTGCTCCAGCGCCGGATGTGCGCGATGGCGTCATCCAGCGAGTCGACGACGCCGACTGCCATGTCGAGTGAGAGGTATTCACTCGACCAGTCCTCGTCCGTCGCCGGCACGGTCGCGACACCGTTGGCGGCGCCGATCTCGGCGGCGCGGGCATCAGCGTGGATCGTGACTCCTGCACCGCTGAGCGCCGCGAGCACGGTCGGCAGCACGGCGTCCGCGGACGCGGCGTGCACGAGGAGGGTCTCGGCCGCGTTGCACACGCTCGGCCGCTGCACCTTCGCGTTCAGCACGATGGCTGTGATCTCGTCCACCGACGGGTGCGCCGCATCGACGTACACGTGGCAATTCCCTACGCCGGTCTCGATGACCGGCACCGTCGATTCCCGCACGACGGTTTCGATCAGGCCGGCGCCACCGCGAGGAATGAGCACGTCGACGAGGCCGCGCGCCGTCATCAGATGCTTCACCGATTCGCGGGTGTCCCCCGGGACGAGCTGGATCGTGTACGGCGGAAGACCGGCGGCCGTCGCCGCCTCGTCGAGAATGGTTGCGAGCGCCGCGTTGGAATGGCGCGCACTCGACGAACCTCTCAGCAGGACTGCGTTTCCGCTCTTGACGCAGAGCCCCGCGGCATCGACGGTGACGTTCGGGCGGGCTTCGTAAATGATGCCGATGACACCCAACGGCACCCGCAGCTGTCGCACATCGAGGCCGTTCGGCAACGTGTATCCGCGGATGACCTCGCCGACCGGGTCGGGCAGCGTGGCGACCTGCCGGAGGCCGTCGGCCATGTCCGTCACTCGCGCAGCGGTCAACGACAGCCGATCGATCAGCGACTCGCTCAGCCCGTCGGCGCGGCCGCCCTCGACGTCCTTCAGATTGGCGGCGAGCACCTCGTCGACGCGCGCCTCCAACGCGTCCGCCATCGCGTGCAGCGCCGCGTCCTTGCTCCCCCGCGACATCGGCGCCAGATCGGCGGCGGCCGTGCGGGCGCGGCGGGCGCTGTCGAGGACTGCAGTGGCGGAGTCGTCGGTCCTGAGAACGTCGGTCATGATGCCGATTTTGGCACGTTCCCCGCCGGTGAGGCACTCTCGACGACCGGCAGATCGGCCAGCATCGTCGCGAACTTGTCGGCCGCCGAGCCCGGGACGCGCGTCTGGACCAGCAGGCCGAGGCCGACCATGCAGACGAAATCGTTGACGAGCTGCTCGATCGGTGGCCACGGGAAGTACGGCTTGCTGATCAGGAGGCTGGCAACCCCGTGCACGCCGATCCACAGGCGCATGGCGACCTCCCGGGCGTTACCCGCGCCGAGCAGGCCCGCCTGCTGGGCCTCGACGACGGTCTGGATAACGGGACCGAACGCCGTCTGCGCCTCCAGGTCGGCGGGAGTCATCGACATGATCGTGTCGCTCTCGCACCGCGACATGAAGACGATGCGAAACGGCTCCCGGTTGTCGAGGGCGAACTGCACGTACGCGACGCCCATCAGGCCGAGCCGCTCCAACGGGCTCGAAACGCCGTGGCAGGCCTCGGCGAAATACCGCGCCAAGTCCGCGAACACCGGCTCGCACGCGGCGTCGAGGAGCGACTGCTTGTCGGGAAAGTGCAGGTAGATCGACGGCGGAGTGACCCCGACCCGCTTCGCCACCGCGCGGATCGACACGGCATCGAGGTCGCCGGTCTCGGCAAGGAGCCCGATGGTGGCTTGCAGGATGTCCTCACGCAGCCGATCTCCCTCACCGCGGCGTGCCCGACGGCGAGGGACATCGGTGTCGGCAGTGCGGGTGGTCATCTGACTCCTGTCGAGACTCGCGCGTCGGTCGCTGGGCGAGGCTCCATTGTCTCTCCCGAGTCCTCGGCGAGCGACCACCGTGCGCTGACACGCCGCAGCGGGGCAGGCGCCCACCAGTTCCATCGTCCGGCCAGCCTCATGATCGCCGGCACCAGGAGGCCGCGGACGATGGTCGCGTCGACGATGACCGCCAAGGAAAGGCCGATGCCCATCAGCTTCATGGTCGTCACGCCGCTGAAGGCCATCGACGCGAAGACGATCGCGATGAGGACGGCCGCGGCCGTGATGAGGCGCCCGGTCTTCTGCAGCCCCCACACGACGGCCCGTTGGTTGTCGCCGCTGCGGTCCCACTCCTCCTTGATCCGGGAGATGAGAAATACCTCGTAGTCCATGGACAGGCCGAAAGCGATGCAGAACATCAGGATCGGCAGCGTCGTCTCCAGCGAGCCGGTCGGCGTGAAGTGCAGGAAGCCGGACAGGTGACCTTCCTGGAAGATCCAGACCATCGCCCCGAAGGTTGCCGACAGGCTCAGGGCATTGAGGAGGACGGCCTTCACGGGGAGCACCACGCTGCCCGTGAAAGCGAACAACAGCAGCAATGTCGAGAGCACGATGATGCCGACCGCCCACGGCAGCGAAGCGGCGATCGAGCTCTTGGTGTCGACGAGACTTGCGGACGACCCACCCACCTGCACGGGGACCGGGGCGGGCAACGCGCGCACCGCGCGGACCAGATCCTGGGACGACCCGTCCAGCGGGCCTTGCGCAGGAATGATCACGACGTAGCTGCGGTCGCCCTGCGGCGCGACGTACGACTGTGGTTGCCCGTCGGAGATGCGTGCGCCATTGCTGAAGATCCCGGCCGCGGACTCGACCCGCCGCACGTTCGGCAGTGCCGACGCACGGGCTGCGTACGCCGAAAGGTCGGCAGAGCCGGCCGCAAAGCCCGGCGCCGTCGGGACGACGAGGACGGCGTCGTTGCGAGCGCCGTCGAAGTCGGTGGTGACCGCCTGGGATACCGCCCGCGCCGCGGTCCCGGGTGGCAGGACGCGCGAGTCGCTCGACCCGAAGGTGACCCCGAGGAAGGGAGCTCCGAGGACCGCGAGGCCCACGATCACCAGCACAGCAACAGGAATGGGCCGTCGCATCACGCCGCGGGCCAGGGCCCCCCAGAAGGTGCCCTGCTTGTCCCGTCGGCGCACCAGGAATGGCACCGACCACTTCTCGACGCGCGTGCCGAGCACGGCGAGCAGGGCCGGCAGCACGATGACGGCGGCGGCGGCCGCGAGCAGCACAACGGCTATGCCGGCGTACGCGAAGGAACGAAGGAAGTACAGCGGGAAGACGAGCATCGCGGCGAGCGAGAGCGTGACCGTCAGCGCCGAGTACACGACGGTGCGGCCTGCCGTGCGCACTGACGCCACGACCGCATCATGCAAGGCTCTGCCGTTGGCGACCTCTTCGCGGTAGCGGGTGAGGATGAACAGGCTGTAGTCGATCGCGAGGCCGAGCCCCATGGCCGTCGTGAGGTTCATCGCAAAGACCGAAACATCAGTGACAGCGGCGATCATCCGCAACATCAGCAGCGTGCCGACGATCGCAAGAACGCCGATCCCGACCGGCAGGAGCGCCGCCACGACGCTGCCGAACACCAGGATCAGCAGGACGACCGTGACGGGGATGGCAATGCCCTCGGACACCGCGAGGTCCTTCGAGATGTGCTTCGTGATCTGGTCGAAGACGACACCTGATCCCCCGACCCGGACCGCCAGCCCGTCGCTGGTCGCGGTGTACGTGTCGACGATCGCGCTCGCCCTCTTCATGACCGCGTCGTCGGGCCCATCGATGTGGCCGAGGACCAAGGCCTCGGTGCCGTCCTTGCTCCGCAGGCCGGCCGCACCGGTCGACCAGTAGGAGACGACCCCGGTGAGCGCCGGCTCGTGGGCCAGGCGGTCCGTCAGCGCTTTGCCGGCGGCGGCGACGGCCGGGTCGTCGAGTGAGCCCTGTGTCGGGCGCACGAGGAGCAGGATGTTGCTCGCGCCCGCACCGAAGCCCTTGTCCAGCAGTTCCGCCGCCTGCACCGAGCCGGAGCTGGGGTCGTTGTAGCCCCCCGTCTTGAGGTGGCTCGCGACCCCGCCGCCCACGGCACCCGCCACGACGAAGAAGAGCGCGGTGATCGCGAGGATGACTCGGCGCCGACGAACAACGGCGCGGCCAAGACGGTCCAACATCGGGCTGTCCTTCCGTTCGGAGGTGAACGGTGGAAAGTTAGCGGTGTTCAGATAACACTGTCAAGTCATCCCGCCCGGCCCAAGGTCCGCTGTCGCTCGCCCTACACAAAGGGGGAAATACGGGCGTCCAAGATCGGGGCCTCCCCGCGCTCGTCCCGCACGCTGCGTTCGACGACCTCGAGCCCCACGACGCCCCAGGCCGGCAGCTGCGCCGTGCTGCGATGTTCGCCCCACAGGCGTAACGCGAGAGCACAGGCGTCCTCGCAGGACTCCGCCTCTTCCCAATAGCGCAGTTCCGCGCGGTCTCCGGCGTACCGGCTGGCAACGAAGAACGGGCGCTCGTTGTGCAGGCGTTCGAGAGCTTCCCGGACGTTTTCCGCATCCTCGGCATCGCCGCCGATGGTCAACGTGACGTGCCACAGCCGCCGCGGCGCGTGCTCCTCAGGCCCTCGGGCTCCGAACAAGGACGAGATCGTCACGGTGAACGACCTCCCGTTCGTAGGCAGGACCCAATGTGGCGGACAGTTCGCGCGTCGACCGGCCGAGCAGCGCCGGTAATTCCCTTGAGTCGTAGTTGACCAGTCCGCGCGCCACGATGTGACCCTTTTCGTCACACAAGTCGACCGGATCCCCCGCGACGAAGTCACCGGCGACGCTCGTGATGCCCGCGGGCAACAGGGAAAGCCGCCGCTCGGCGACCGCCGCAACCGCCCCCGGGTCGAGGACGAGCCGTCCGCGGGGGACGCTGCCGTGCGCGAGCCACAGGAGCCGCTGGGACGAGCGCTCGCCCGTCGGGTGGAAACGGGTGCCGACCTTTTCCCCTGCCAGCGCCGCGGCGGCGTTGGCCGCCGACGTGAGCAGCACCGTGATCCCCGCGGCGGTCGCGATCCGCGCCGCCTCGACCTTGGTGGCCATGCCGCCGGAACCGACCCCGGACGAGCCGGCGCCGCCGAGCCCGACGTCCGCCAGCTCGGACTCCCCGTACACGTCGTGGATCAGCGTCGCCCCACCGCGCCGCGGGTCCCCGTCGTACAGGCCGTCGACGTCCGAGAGCAACAGCAGTGTGTCGGCGTCAGCGAGGTGCGCGATGAGCGCCGCGATGCGGTCGTTGTCGCCGAAGCGGATCTCCTCCGTGGCCACGGTGTCGTTCTCGTTCACGATCGGGACGACCCGAAGTTCTAACAGGCGCTCGATAGTCCGGTGCGCGTTGCGGTAGTGCGCGCGCCGGCCGATGTCGTCGGCGGTCAGCAGGATCTGCCCGACGGTGAGGCCGGCGCGGCCGAACGCCGACGCATAACTGTCGATGAGCAACCCCTGGCCGACACTCGCGGCAGCCTGCAGCGTGGCCAGGTCCCGCGGGCGCTTGGTCAGGCCCAGCGGCGAGAGGCCGGCGGCGATCGCACCGGAGGACACCAGCACGACCTCGTCGCCCGCCGTCACCCGCGCGGCGAGGGCGTCGACGAGGGCGCCGAGCCGCACGGAATCGAGGCCGACGGCCGCACTGGTCAAAGACGACGAGCCGACTTTGACCACGATGCGGTGGCCGCCCGGTCGCCTAGCGGTCACGAGCTTCGTCATCGGGAGCGTCGCCCTCGAGGGCGTCGCCGGCCACGTCCGGTTCCAGCTCGCGTTCGGTCGAGATGGGGACGTCGACGGTCACCGGCTCCACGTCGTCGACCTCGTCGGGTTCGACCGTGTCCGCGTCGTGATCGAACTCCAGGTCGTCGTCGTCCATCGGGCCGTCGACGTCGCTGTCATCGTCGGGCTTGGCGCGCCACTCGGCCGCAAGGTCATCGTCAGAGAGCATGTCCCCATTGTTGTTGCGAAGGCGCCGTTTGATGAGACGTTCGTCCGTGCCGCGCCCACTGCGTGGCTCGTACAGCCCCGCGTTCACGGTGGGGACCCAGTCGAACGTCACGTCGCCGATCGTGACCGCGTCGCCCGGCTGCGCGCCGATGCGGGCCAGCTCGGCTTCGACGCCGAGCTTGGCCAGACGGTCGCCGAGGTAGCCGACGGCCTCGTCGT
>JAVEEB010000318.1 GCA_030840665.1 Frankiaceae bacterium
CGACTGGAGACGATCATCGACGGGCTCCAGGACCACGGGCGGCTCGCCCGGAACACCGCGGTGCTTGCCACCGCGAAGCACTTCCTCGGCGACGGCGGGACCCGGTACGGCTCGTCGACGACCGGCACGTACACGACCGACCAGGGCGTCACGTACGCCACGCAGCAGGAGCTGGAGGCGATCCACCTCTCGCCGTACCGCACCGCGGTGGACAAGGGCGTCGGGTCGGTGATGCCGTCGTACTCCAGCCTGCAGATCCTCGGCAGGGACGCGCAGCCGATCAAGATGCACGCCCGCGGCGACCAGATCACCGGCGTGCTGAAGGGGCGGCTCGGGTTCCGTGGTTTCGTGATCAGCGACTGGAACGGGATCGACCAGATCACGGCGGACCACCGGACCAACGCGAAGCTCGGCGTCAACGCCGGCATCGACATGGTGATGGTGCCCGACCAGTACGTGACGTTCGAGAAGGACCTCAAGAACCTCGTCACCGCCGGCGACGTGACGATGGCCCGCATCGACGACGCGGTCAGTCGCATCCTGCTGCAGAAGTTCAAGCTCGGCCTGTTCGAGCAGCCGTACGCGGACCGCACCAACATCGGCAGCATCGGCAACGCGGCTCACCGGGCGGTGGCACGCACGCTGGCCGCAGAATCCCAGGTGCTGCTCAAGAACACGGGCAACGTGCTGCCGCTGGCCGCCAACGCGAACGTGTACGTCGCCGGCAGCAACGCGAACAACATCGGCAACCAGGTCGGTGGCTGGACGGTGACGTGGCAGGGCTCCTCCAGCAGCCCGGCGGTCGGCACGACCATCCTGGCCGGCCTGCAGCAGGTCGCGCCGGGCGCGACGTTCACGTACTCGGCGAACGCGTCAGCACCGATCGGCAACGCCACCGTCGGTGTCGTCGTCGTCGGTGAGACGCCGTACGCGGAAGGCGCGGGCGACGTCGGCAACGGCCACACCCTCGACCTGTCGGCGGCGGACAAGGCCGCGGTCGACACGGTGTGCGCGGCGGTGAAGTGCATCGTGCTCGTCGTGTCCGGCCGGCCGATGAACATCGCGCCGATCCAGGCCGAGGCCAGCGCGATCATCGCCTCGTGGCTGCCCGGTTCCGAGGGCGCTGGCGTCGCTGACGTCCTCGTCGGGAACGCGCCGTTCACCGGCCGCCTCCCGGTCTCGTGGGCGAAGAACGTCGACACGACCACGTCGCCGGTCAACGTCGGGGACGCGTCGTACGACCCGCTGTACGCGTACGGCTGGGGCCTGCGGACCGACTCGCCGAAGGCCCGCCTGACGGCGGCGCGTGACGCGCTGGCGGCGGGGGCGGACGGCGCTGCCGGCAAGCGCGCCGTGCCGACCCTGACCGCTCTCCTGCAGGGCGACTTCTGGAACAGCGACGGCACCTTGCATCGGGTGATCCCGGCGTTTGCGCTGCTGTCCCAGGCGGCCAAGAACCTCGGCGGCGTCTCGGTGGGGGCGGCCATGCAGGCCGGCGCCATCGTCTCGCTGGTGCGGGACGTCGCCCAGAAGGCGATCGTCAACGCCGGCGCGAGCGGGATGGCCAAGACGGCATCCCTGACGGCGGACGCCGAGCACGCGCTGCTTCTCGGCAACCCGACGACGGCGATCGCGCTCCTCGACCGCGCCTACCGTCAGGTGATCTGACGCACTGCGCATCGGCCGGGCCGGGCTCCCTCGCGGGGGGTCCGGCCCGCGCCGTGTCGTCGTACAAGGAAAGGCACCTCTAGGCACGTCACCCCCGTGCCGATCATGACTGCGTGCGGCCGTATCTACTCGTTGCGATGCTGGCTGGGATGGCGTGGCTCGCCTATCGCCAGGTGACCAGCGGGCGCAGCCATGTGCGCCTCATCTCCGCGGTCGCCGTCGTGTTCCTCGTGACGGGCGTGTTCGAGTACCAGTGGCGGCAGACCGACGCCCGCTACTCGAGCGTTGCCGTATCGCTGCTGCACCACAAGCACGCGGTCGGCGTGCACTGCGAACGCCTCGGCTCAGCGCTGATGAGCGTGTCGCAGCTGGAGGGCTACGTGCCGTACCAGGACGACGGCAGCTTGCCGAAGAAGGCCCAGCTCATGCGGGACGTCTGCCAGAACCTCGGCGCCTGGATCCGCTCGGACCGGACGCACCCGACGATGAAGCAGATCACCGCGCTGCACGTGTTCGTCCACGAAGTCATGCACCTGGACGGCATCTACAACGAGGCGCAGGCCGAGTGCGAGTCGATGCAACGCACCGAGCAGGCCGCGGAGCTGTTCGGCGCACCCAAGGGCGAGGGTCAGCGCATGGCCAAGGCGTATCTGCAGGCCATCTATCCGAACATGCCCGACGAGTACCGCGGCGGCTGCGTGCAGGACGGGCCCGGCGACGACACGCCGGGCGACGGAGTCTGGCCCTGAGCGCCGACATGCTGCACGAGAAGGTCAGCGCGCGAGAAGGTCAGCGCGCGAGGTGCGAGACCACCAGGGAAAGGACGGCGGCCGCGGCGATCAACAGCACGAGGAGCTCGGGCGTGAGCCACGAACCGGGGCTCTGCTGGAGGCGGCTGGCGCGGCAGGTGGGGCAGCGGCCCTCCGTGACGGGCCTGCTGCAGGCGGCGCAGACAAGATCGGTCATCACGCCTCCTGTCTCGTCGTGGGCCAGCAGGATATCCGGCCCGTTGGCCTCTCTGCTACTTCGAACGTCTTCGGCATCCCGGATGTTTCCCTCAAGCGGCCGGATGCCCCCAGGTCCGTCATCCGGGGGCCCGCTTGCCGGGCAGCCACAGGTCGGCGGGTTAGCCTAGGCAAGCCAACCGGCCTACGGCCGCCCTCGACCCCCCGGGACGCGACGTACGTGATCAAGTTCGAGCAAGTCAACAAGACGTATCCGACGGGCAACCGTGCCGCGCTGAACGACGTGTCGGTCAATATCGAGAAGGGCGAATTCGTCTTCCTCGTGGGCGCGTCCGGCTCGGGCAAGTCGACGTTCCTGCGCCTCGTGATGCGCGAGGAGAAGCCGGACACCGGCACGATCCACGTGGCCGGCAAGGACCTGCGCCGGCTCCACAGCTGGAAGATCCCGACGCTGCGCCGCTCGATCGGCACCGTCTTCCAGGACTTCCGACTGCTGCCGAGCAAGACCGTCCACCAGAACGTCGCCTTCGCGCTCGAGGTCATCGGCAAGCCGCGCGCCACGATCAACCGCGTCGTGCCCGAGGTGCTCGACCTCGTCGGGCTCTCCGGCAAGGAGGGCCGCATGCCGACCGAGTTGTCGGGCGGCGAGCAGCAGCGCGTCGCCATCGCCCGGGCCTTCGTCAACCGGCCGATGATCCTGCTGGCCGACGAACCGACAGGCAACCTCGACCCCAACACCTCGATCGGCATCATGCGGCTGCTCGACCGGATCAACCGCACCGGCACCACCGTCGTCATGGCCACGCACGATGCGGCGATCGTCGACTCGATGCGCCGCCGCGTCGTCGAGCTCGACCGGGGGGTCGTCGTCCGCGACCAGGAGCGCGGGGTCTACGGCTACTCCCGCTGACAAACCACCAAGCACGTCGTAC
>JAVEEB010000359.1 GCA_030840665.1 Frankiaceae bacterium
CTGCGCAGCGACGGTACGACGACCTGCCCTTTGAATGCTGGAGATGGCTGCCTGAACGTCGTCGCGCAAGGCATCTCGATCGTGACGGCCAACAGTCGAACCGTGCCCGCGCCGGCGATCGTGCCAAGACCCCATTGCGGGTTCGGCCCGCAGGCATGGTCGGGTGCGTCGCTCGTCGTCGTCGAAGAGTGCGACAGTTCCATGGGTCCACGCCTGGACTACCAGGGAGTGATGCACTTGGTCCGTTTCGACACTCGGACGGGTGCTCGCCTGTCCTCGCTGGAGATTCGGGTCGGGGCGTTCGCAGAGGGTGTCATCGGTCTGCGAGCTCTGACGGGTGGCGACGTCGTTGTCGCGATGGGATCAGGCAAGGTGATCCCGCACCTTCTTCGCTTGCACGACGGAGCGCTCGCGGCCATCCACCTGACCGGCTGCGGGCTCTGCAACAGTTGGGCACAGATGTATCCGTGAGATTCGCGACGTTGCTTCCCGCGCAAAAAGCGTTTCCGCGGAAACGCTTTTCGGTCTGCGCGGGCACGCGCACCGCAGATTCGCGCGCCCGGCCGAGCAGTTGTGCGGCGCCAGGCTGCTACTTGGGCTGCGCGCGGCGGTACTGCGGGGGCCAGTAGTCGATCTCGACCCCGAGTTCGTGGGCGGCGCGCAACGGGAAGTGCGGGTCGCGCATCAGCTCGCGGCCCATCATCACCGCATCGGCCTGGCCGGTCGCGATGATGTCGTTGGCCTGCTTCGCCTCCGTGATGAGCCCGACCGCGTTGACCTCCACGGCCGCCGCGTGCTTGACGTGCTCGGCCAGTGGCACCTGATAGCCCGCGAAAATCGGGATCTTCACGCCGGTCACGGCACCCCCGGAGGAGATGTCGAAGTGGTCCGCCCCCGCATCGCGGGCCCAGCCGGCAACGGTCGCGGTCTGGTGTTCGTCCCAGCCGCCCTCGACCCAGTCCGTGGCCGAAAAGCGAACGAACACAGGGGTTTCGGCGCCGATGGCCGCCCGCACCGCGGTCACGATCTCGAGGAGCAGCCGCGCGCGGTTCTCGAGGGAGCCGCCGTAGTTGTCGGTGCGCTGGTTGACGAGCGGGGACAGGAATTGGTGTACGAGGTACCCGTGGGCGGCGTGGACCTCCACGATGTCGAACCCGGCGTCGACCGCGCGGCGGGCGGCAGACGCGAAGTCAGCGACCACTGCCGCGATTCCGGCGGCGTCGAGAGCGGCCGGCTCGTCGTACCCGGGAAAGGCAGTCGCGGACGGCGCGACGGTGACCCAACCGCCCTCCTCGAGCGGCCGCGGCCCGGGGACGGGGCCCCAATCCCGGCGCTGCGAACCCTTGCGGCCGGCGTGCCCGATCTGCATCCCGGCGACCGCACCTTGGGAATGGATGAAGGTGACGATGCGGCGCCAGGCGTCACGCTGCTCGTCGTTCCACATGCCGGTGTCTTCAGCCGAGATCCGCCCGACGGGGTTGATCGCGGTCACCTCGGTCATCACGAGTCCGGCGCCGCCGCGGGCGAAGGAGCCGAGGTGTA
This sequence comes from Frankiaceae bacterium, assembly GCA_030840665.1. Lineage (GTDB taxonomy): Bacteria > Actinomycetota > Actinomycetes > JAVEEB01 > JAVEEB01 > JAVEEB01. The sequence continues at coordinate 1,543 of JAVEEB010000359.1, forward strand.
CGAGGTGCCAGTCGGTCGGCACGCCGTCCTCGCGGTCGACGCTGTACTGGCAGAGAGGCGTCACCCAGACCCGGTTGCGGAAGGTCACGGAGCGGATGGTGTGCGGGCTGAACAAGTGGATGTCGGTCACCCCTTGGCCAATGCCGCGCGGCATGCCCGGCATTCCCGCCGCCTCGTGGGGACGACGAAGGGCGCCACCCGCGTGGGTGACGCCCTTGACGTCGAAGCGCTGATGCGCCGTTGCGACTAGATCGTGCCGGCGATGAAGGCCTCGACCGAGTCGCGGGCCTCGTCGTCGGAGTACTGCTCCGGCGGGGACTTCATGAAGTACGACGACGCCGACAGGATCGGGCCGCCGATGCCGCGGTCCATCGCGATCTTCGCGCAACGGAGAGCGTCGATGACGACACCCGCCGAGTTGGGCGAGTCCCACACCTCGAGCTTGTATTCGAGCGACAGCGGCACATCGCCGAACGCGCGACCCTCGAGGCGGACGAAGGCCCACTTGCGGTCGTCGAGCCACGCGACGTAGTCGGACGGGCCAATGTGCACGTTGCGCTTGTCGAGCCCGTTGACGAGCTGCGAGGTGACGGACTGCGTCTTGGAAATCTTCTTGGACTCGAGGCGCTCGCGCTCGAGCATGTTCATGAAGTCCATGTTGCCGCCGACGTTCAGCTGGTAGGTCCGGTCGACGGTGACGCCGCGGTCCTCGAACAGCTTCGCGAGCACGCGGTGCGTGATGGTCGCGCCGACCTGGCTCTTGATGTCGTCACCGACGATCGGCACACCGGCCGCGGCGAACTTGTCGGCCCACGCCTTGGTGCCGGCGATGAACACGGGCAGGCAGTTGACGAAGCCGACCTTCGCGTCGATGGCGCACTGCGCGTAGAAGCGAGCGGCGTCCTCGGACCCGACGGGCAGGTAGCAGATGAGCACGTCGACGCGGGCCTCGCGCAGGGCGGCGACGACGTCGACCGGCTCCGCGTCCGACTCGGTGATGGTCTCCGTGTAGTACTTGCCGAGACCGTCGAGCGTCGGGCCACGCTGCACCGTCACGTTGAGTGGCGGCACGTCAGCGATCTTGATCGTGTTGTTCTCGCTCGCGAGGATCGCCTCGGAGAGGTCGCGGCCGACCTTCTTGCCGTCGACGTCGAACGCGGCAACGAACTCGATGTCGCTGATGTGGTAATCGCCCAATTGCACGTGCATGAGCCCCGGCACGCGTGAGTTGGGGTCGGCGTTGCGGTAGTACTCGACGCCCTGAACGAGCGAGGCGGCGCAGTTGCCGACGCCCACGATGGCTACGCGTACGGAACCCACTTCATTCTCCTTGTGTGTCATGTCGTGCGGGGGGTGTTGTTTGCGGCGGAACGTTCGGTCGCGATGAGCTCGTTGAGCCAACGCACCTCGCGTTCAACAGATTCGAGGCCGTGACGCTGCAGCTCGAGGGTGTAGCTGTCGAGCCGTTCGCGCGTGCGGGACAGGGAAGTCGTGACGTTTGCCTGGCGTTCCTCGAGGCGAATCCGGCGGCCTTCCAGGATCCGCAGCCGCACGTCGGCAGCGGTCTGGCCGAAGAACGCGAAGTGGACACCGAACGTGTCGTCCTCCCAGGCGGACGGGCCGCCTTCGGAGAGGAGCTCCTGAAGCCGTTCCTTGCCATCGGCCGTCAGTGAATAGACGACGCGGCTGCGGCGGCTCAACGTGCCGGGGACCGACGGGTCGATGTCGTCCGCGGGCTGCTCGACGAGGTAGGCCTGGGCCTGGAGGTCGCGAAGCGCCGGATACAGCGAGCCGTACGAGAGGGCACGGAATGAGCCGAGCAGGGTGTTGAG
>JAVEEB010000370.1 GCA_030840665.1 Frankiaceae bacterium
TATGGCGACGTCGAAGAGGTGCCGGACCTGCTGACCCCGCAGGTGCCGCTCATCGAACAGGCCCTCGACGCGTTCGGTATCGCGCGGCTCGGTGTCGACGGTTTCGAGGCGGACGACGTCATCGGGACGCTGGCCGTCGAGTCGTCCGGCCCGGTCGAGATCGTCACCGGCGACCGCGACCTCTTCCAGTTGGTGCGGGACGACCGGCCCATCAGCGTGCTGTACACGGCGAAGTGCATGTCGAACCTCGAGCGGATCGACGAGGCGGCGGTGACGGCGAAGTACGGGATCCCGGGCCGCTCGTACGCCGACTTCGCGATCCTTCGGGGCGACCCCAGCGACGGCCTGCCCGGCGTTCCCGGCATCGGCGCGAAGACCGCGGCGGGGTTGCTGCAGACGTACGGCACGGTGGACGCGATGGTGCAGGCGATCGCGGCGGGGACGGCCGACACCATCGCTCCGCGGCTCCGCGCGCTGCTCATGGCGCACGCGGACTACATCGTCTCCGCCGAGGTCGTCGCCCGGGTGGCCGTCCACGCGCCGGTGCCCGCGATCGACGCCACCCTGCCGATCACACCCAAGGACCACGCGGGGATCATCGAGCTCGCCGACCGCTGGGGTATCTCCAACTCGTGCGCGCGCCTCACGCAGGCCCTGACAGCCTTGGCGGGGTGACCCGGCCGGCTAACCGACGGACGAGTACGCGACGACACCCCGGTTGATCGCTTTGACCGCCTGGCGCGCCGTCCCGCGGACCGGCGAGTCCGCCGCCGCGACCTGGGCGATCTGGCTGAGCAGGTCCATGAGCTGCTTGCACCAGCGGACGAAGTCGCCCGCCGTCAGCTCCTCGGTGCTCAGCACATCCTCCAGCGACCGGCCGCCGGCCCACTGGTAGGACGCCCAGGCGAAGCCCGCATCGGGCTCCCGCATCCCGTCCAGGTGGTGGTCGCGCTCGACGCCGTTGAGCCGCCCCCAGCGGCGCATCATGTCGCTGATCGCCGCCGCCGGCTTGCCGGGCGCCGGTCGCGGCGAGGACTGGTTGGCGCTGCGGGATTCGTACACGAGCGGTGACACGGCCGACGCCAGTTCTGCTGCCGTCAGCCCGTCCCACACCCCGGAGCGCAGGCATTCGATGACGAGCAGGTCCGCCTCGGCGTACAGCCCGGCCAACTGGTCGCCGTCCGCGGTGACGTCATCGCCGTCGAGATAGCCGAGCTCGTCGAGCACCTGGCACACCCGGTCGAAGACGCGCGCGATCGTGTTGGTCCGGCCCGCCATCTTGCTCGACAAGGAGGACGTCTCCCGCTCGAGGCGATCCGCCCGCTCCGCCCAGCGCGCGTGGTCCTCGCGGTCGGGGCAGCCGTGGCACGGGTGCTCGCGCATCGCGGTGCGCAGGCGTTGCAGCGCCGGGTCGTCGGCGGCGCCGGATCGGTCCTTGCCGCGGTCGGGGGCCTCGATGTCGGCCCGCTGCAGCGTCGCGGCCAGGTCGCGGCGCGCTTGCGGGGACCGGGAATTGAAGCCCTTCGGGATGCGGAGCCGGCCGAGCACGTCGGGGGCGACTGGGAAATCGGCGGTCGACAGCTTGCGCGACTGGCGATCCGCGGTGACGACGACCGGCGCACCGCCGGCGGGATCGATGACGACGGCGAGCCCGCGGCGCCGACCGCCGGGCAGGGAGATCACGTCCCCGGGACGCAACTGTTCGAGCGCGTTCGCAGCTGCCGCTCTCCGGGACGACGACGACGTGCGCGCGATCTCGGCTTCCCTGTCGCGGATCTTTCGGCGCAACCCGAAGTACTCGTCGAAGTCGCCCAACTCGCACGCGGCGGACGACCGATAGCCGGCGATCGCGTCTTCCTGCTTCGTCACCTGCCGCGCCAGGCCGACGACGCTGCGGTCGGCCTGGAACTGCGCGAAGCTCGACTCGAGCAGCGTGCGCGCGCTCGCCCGGCCCAACTGGCGTACAAGATTCACTGCCATGTTGTACGAAGGGCGGAAGCTCGAGCGGAGCGGATAGGTGCGCGTCGACGCGAGGCCGGCCAGGGCCATCGGGTCGGTCTGCGGTTGCCACAGCACGACCGCGTGCCCTTCAACGTCGATGCCGCGGCGACCGGCGCGGCCCGTCAGCTGCGTGTACTCCCCCGGCGTGATGTCGGCGTGCATTTCGCCGTTCCACTTCACGAGCTTCTCGAGCACCACGCAACGCGCCGGCATGTTGATGCCGAGCGCGAGGGTCTCGGTGGCGAAGACCGCCTTCACCAGCCCGCGGCTGAACAGTTCCTCGACGATCTCCTTGAAGGTCGGCAGCATGCCCGCGTGGTGCGACGCGATGCCGCGTTCGAGGCCCTCGGCGAACTCGTGAAAACGCAGCACCAGCAGGTCTTCTTCGGGCAGATCCGTCGTGCGGCTCGCCACATACGTCCGCACCGCCGCGGTCTCTTCCGGCGAGTTGAGCCGCATGCCGGACAGGCGGCACTGGTTGACGGCGGCATCGCATCCCGCGCGGCTGAAGATGAACGTGATCGCAGGCAACAGGTGTTCGCGTTGCAGCCGTTCGATGACGTCGACCCGGCTCGGCGGGCGGAAGCTCGTGCGCGGCGCCCCGCGGCCTCGCTTGGAGAAGCGATTGCTGCTGTCCTCGCGCGCAATGCGTACGAGGGCAGGGTTGACGCCTGTGTGCCCGTCGTCCTGACCGGCGAACAGGTCGTACATGCGGTTGCCGGCCAGCACGTGCTGCCACAGCGGGACGGGGCGGTGTTCCTCGACGATCACCTCGGTGTCGCCGCGAACCGTCACCAGCCACTCGGCGAACTCCTCCGCGTTGCTGACGGTGGCGCTCAACGAGACCAGCGTGACGCTGTCGGGCAGGTGGATGATCACCTCTTCCCAAACGGCGCCGCGGAACCGGTCGGCCAGGTAGTGGACCTCGTCCATGACGACGTAACCGAGGCCGCGCAAGGCGTCCGAGCCGCTGTAGAGCATGTTGCGCAGCACCTCGGTCGTCATCACGACGATCGGCGCGTCGCCATTGACGGCGTTGTCGCCGGTCAGCAGACCGACGTTGTCCTCGCCGTAGCGCGCGACCAGGTCGCCGAACTTCTGGTTGCTCAGCGCCTTGCTCGGGGCCGTGTAGAAGCATTTGCGCCCCTGGCGGAGGGCGAGGAACACCGCGAATTCACCGACGATCGTCTTGCCCGCGCCGGTCGGGGCGGCCACCAGGACCCCC
>JAVEEB010000438.1 GCA_030840665.1 Frankiaceae bacterium
TCCGATGAGCGTCGTGTACGCGTTGTTGATCCTGATCGTCCTGTTCGTGATCGTGCTGCTGGCCCGGACGGTGCGGATCATCCCGCAGGCGCGGGCCGGCATCGTCGAGCGGCTGGGGCGCTACAACCGCACGCTCAACCCGGGGCTGACCGTGCTCGTTCCTTTCATCGACAAGCTCCGGCCGCTGATCGACCTGCGGGAGCAGGTCGTGAGTTTCCCACCGCAGCCCGTCATCACCGAGGACAACCTCGTTGTCGGCATCGACACGGTCATCTACTTCCAGGTGACCAACGCGATGGCCGCGACGTACGAGATTGCCAACTACATCCAGGCAGTCGAGCAACTGACGGTCACCACGTTGCGCAACGTCGTCGGCGGCATGGATCTCGAACGCACGTTGACATCTCGGGAAGACATCAACAACGCGTTGCGCACCGTCCTCGACGAGGCGACGGGCAAATGGGGCATCCGCGTCAACCGCGTCGAGCTCAAGAGCATCGACCCGCCCATGTCCATCAAGGACGCGATGGAAAAGTCGATGCGTGCCGACCGCGACAAGCGCGCGTCGATCCTGACTGCCGAGGGGTTCAAGCAGTCACAGATCCTCACCGCCGAAGGCGAGCGGCAGTCGCAGATCCTGCGCGCGGAGGGTGCCGCCCAGGCCAACGTGCTGAACGCGGAAGCCGACGCGAAAGCCGCCGTCCTGCGCGCGCAAGGCGAGGCGTCCGCCATCGAGACCGTCTTCGGCGCGATCCACGCCGGTGACCCCGACCCGAAGCTCCTGGCCTACCAGTACCTGCAGACGCTCCCGTTGATCGCGAAGGGCGACGCCAACAAGCTGTGGATCGTCCCGAGCGAACTGGGCGAGGCGCTCAAGGGTCTCGGCGGCATCACGTCCGGCTTCGCCGCCGCGGCGAAGCCGTCCACATCGTCGCCGGCGCCTGCCGCACCGGCCGGCCCGCCGGCGGTCACGCAGGCGTCGGTCGGCCAGGCCGGCGTGGATTCACTCGCCGTTGGTCCCGCACCCGAATAAGACTTTGGTACGACATGACAATCGGCCCCGGCCGCGTCCCTGGAGGACGCGGCCGGGGCCGAAGTTGTGACGACTAGAGCTGCTCGCGGTACACGCGCTCCTCGGTGACCGGGGTGCTCGCCGGGTAGGTGGTGCGGTCGACCACCGTGTTGTTGCGCTCGACCACCGCGGGCCCTGCTGTCGTGCGGGTGCGCCATGTCCCGAAGATCAAGGTGGACATGAGGAGCCCGATGGCGCCCACGACCATGAGGATGACTCCGACGGTCTGAATGTTGAAGCCGTGAGTCGTCACATGGACTGCAAATTTGAGAATCGCTCCAACAGCGATCAGGAAGATGCTGACGCCGATACCCATGCTGACTCCTGCGAACGTTCCGGCTGTCGGTCAGCCGGGGCTAACTCGGAGGTACCCCGGTCGCGGAGGATTCAGTCCCCCGGGATGCCCGCGTCACCCGGTCGGACCAGCGGCCCAGGCGTCACTCGGGTGCACATTCAGGCGTGGACAAGAACAGCGAGAGGTGACGAGGCCCCGTACACGGATATCGGCAGGCACCGGGCCTTCGCACGGTAACTGCCGATGTCCATCTTCGGAGCAACGCAACCTGGAGGGGCCGGTCTCTGGAGCGCCGCCCGTTGCTTGTGGTGTGGTTTCCGTTGTACACGCATGCTTTGTCCAGGGAAAGAGTCGACGGCAAGGATTTGTCGCAGATGCGGCTTATCGAAAACCATCCATACGAAACGGCCACCGGGGCGGGCATGCCTGGGTGGCCTACGCTTTGCTGGCCGTCCAGGCCCGAGGAGAGTGCGTGAGCGAGAATGACCGTCCGGGCGAGGAAAAGGTGACACTGCCGTACGCCACCCCCCTGGACCTTCCCGAGGAACCAGTGGCCGACCGCGAGTCTCGCCGCCCGGCCCCGCCGCGCCACGTGGTGTTCGCGACCTGGCTGATGTGGACGAACGGGGCATTCGCACTCGTAGCCCTGGTCGTGGCTGTCGCAACTCCGGCGGCCGATTACGTCGCCGCGATCCGCGGCGCGTACCCGGACTTGCCGGCGGACCAGATCGCCCGCCTGGCCGATGCGGCCCGCACGTTCTCCGCGGTCAGCCCTTCGATCTTCCTGGCGTCGTATCTCGCGCTGACGATCCCCCTCCGGCGCGGCCGGCGCTGGGCGCGGCTCGTCACCTGGTTCCTGGCGGGGCTCGGTCTCGTATCCCTCGCCGCGCAGGCTGATTCGATCGAGGCGAAGTCGCTCTCATTCCTCGGAGCGGCTATCGATCTCGGGATCATTCTTCTGCTGGCGACGAAGCAGAGCCGTGCGTTCTTTCCCAAGCGCCAGCGCCTCGGACTCAGCGAGGTTCGGAAGGCCAGGTAGCTCGCTAGCGCCCCGGCACCGGCAGCCACGAGGCGTGGCCCGCCAGCACGATGTAGCCCACGAACGCGACCGAGTCGATCAACGTGTGCGCGACCACCAGGGGCGCCGTACGACCAAATCTTTGGTAGATACGTCCGAAGAGCAGGCCCATCGCGACATTGCCGAGAAACGCACCGAAGCCCTGGTAGAGGTGGTAGCTGCCGCGCAGCAGCGCGCTGACGGCCAGGGCGCGGTTGTCGCCCCAGCCGAGCTTCTTCAGCTGGCGCAGGAGGTAGCCGACCACCAGGATTTCTTCGAGCGCGGCGTTCTGGGCGGCTATCAGCAGCAGGACCGGGATGCGCCACCAGCTCGGCGGGAAGGTCTCCGGCACTACGGTCAGGCTGCTGTTGGCGGCGTGCGCGGCGAGGTACAGCGCGAGCCCCGTGCCACCCACGACGGCCGCCAGGGCCGAACCACGCAGTCCGTCCGCCACTAGATGGTCGCGGTCGAGCCCGATGGACCGGAGGCTCTCGCCGGCGAGCCTCAGGAAGTACGCCACGAGCAGGACCGGCGCCATCGATATCGCGATCGACGTCAACTGCACGGCCAGGTCCAACCAGGGCTTCTGTGCCGCCGGGCCGGCCAACACAGTTGTCTGGCCGCTGAGCGGAACCTTCTTGGTCAGGTCATCGATGAGGTTCAGCACGGCACGGACCCCCGACGCGCCGAGTGAGAGCGCGAAAACGAGCCACACCTCGGCCGTGATCGAACGCCCTGGCAGAGCGGTGACGCCGATCTCGGTCTTGCCGCTC
>JAVEEB010000002.1 GCA_030840665.1 Frankiaceae bacterium
GCCCCGCTGAGCTGGGGAAGGCGCTCGGCGCCTTCGTCCGGCAACTCGGCGGCAGCGACGAGCCCGAGCAACGCGAGCTGCTTTCCCAAGCGGGCTTGGACGACTGGGCCGCCGACAACCTCCTGCAGTACCTGGCGGAGCAGAAGGTCGCGACGCGGCACGTGCCGGACGACCGCACGCTCGTCGTCGAGCGGTTCCGCGACGAGATCGGTGACTGGCGCATCGCGGTGCACTCCCCGTACGGCGCCCCCGTGCACGCCGCCTGGGCCCTGGCGATGCGCGCGAAACTCCGCGAGCGGTACGGCTTCGACGCGCAGGTCATCCACACCGACGACGGAGTCCTGCTGCGGCTGCCCGACATCGAGGAGACGCCGCCGACCGACATCCCCATCTTCGAACCCGACGAGATCGCCGACATCGTGCAAGCCGAGCTCGGCGGATCCGCGCTGTTCGCCGGACGGTTCCGCGAGGCCGCCGGTCGCGCACTGCTGCTCCCCCGCCGCATGCCCGGCCGGCGCACCCCGCTCTGGCAGCAACGCCAGAAGGCCGCCGGCCTGTTGAGCGTCGCCTCGCAGTACCCCGACTTCCCGATCGTCCTCGAGGCGATGCGCGAGTGCCTGCAGGACGTTCTCGACGTACCGGCTCTCGTTTCCCTCATGCGCGACATCCAGAGCCGCACCGTGCGGCTCATCGACGTCGAGACGCAGACGCCGTCGCCCTTCGCACGGTCGCTCTTGTTCGGGTTCGTCGCAGCCTTCCTGTACGACGGGGACTCCCCCATCGCCGAGCGCCGCGCGCAGGCCCTCACCCTCGACCCCACCATGCTCGCCGAGCTCCTCGGCTCCCCCGAGCTCCGCGACCTCCTCGACCCCGAGGCGATCGCGCAGGTCGAGCTCTCCATCGCCCTGCTGCTGCCCGACCAGGCGATGCGCGACAAGGAGGACGTCGCCGACCTGCTTCGCCGCGTGGGTGACCTCACGACGGCCGAGGTGCTACTGCGCGGCGGCACGGCCCACCAACTGGCGGACCTCGAGGAATCGCGGCGGGCCCTGCGGTTGCGCATCGCCGGCGAGGAACGCTGGGTCGCGATCGAGGACGCCGGCCGCTTCCGTGACGCGCTCGGCGTACCGCTGCCCGTCGGCGTTCCCGACGCCTTCACCGAGCCCGTCGCCGACCCTCTCGTCGACCTCGTCAGCCGTTACGCCCGCACGCACGGGCCATTCGTCGTGGCCGAACCGGCCCAACGGTTCGGCCTCGGCGTCGCCGTCATCACCACCGCACTGGCGCGCATGGCGGCGAGCGGCAGGGTGGTGTCGGGCCAGTTCCGGCCGACCGGTGCGGAGAAGGAGTGGTGCGACGCGGAGGTCCTGCGGCGCATCCGCCGCATGTCCATCGCGCGTTCGAGGGCCGAGGCCGAGCCGGTGCCGCCGGTCACGCTTGGCCGTTTTCTTCCAGCCTGGCAAGGGATTTCCGGCACCGCGCGGGGCCACGACGCGATCCTGCGCGCCGTCGAGCAGCTGCAAGGGGCGGCGGTCCCGGCGAGCGCCCTGGAGCGACTCGTGCTGCCGGCCCGCGTCGGCGGGTACGCGCCCAGCATGCTCGACGAGCTGTGCGTCGCCGGGGAAATCGTCTGGGTCGGCGCCGGCGAGCTGCCCGGCAACGACGGGTGGATCAGCCTCGCCCTCGCCGACGAGGCGCACCTCGTGCTGCCATCCCCCGCCGACGCGACGCTCGGCGACAACGAGCTCGCGGTGCTCGAAGCCCTCGCGAGTGGGGCCGCGTTCTTCCGCGACCTGACCGCCCGCATCCCGAAGGTCACCGACAACGACCTCGTCGAGACCCTGTGGTCCCTCGTGTGGGCCGGCCTCGTAACCAACGACACGCTCGCCCCGCTCCGCACCCGCCGCGGCGCCTCGGCCGGCCGGCACTGGAAGACCCGCCGCACCTCCCGACCCGGCCGGCCAGCGCTGCCCACCCGCGCCGGCCCGCCCGTGGTCACCGGCCGCTGGTCGCTCGCCCCGACGCGCGAGCCCGACGTGACCCGCCGCTCCACCGCCCTCGTGGAGGCGCTCCTCGACCGCTACGGCATCCTCACCCGCGACGCGGTCATGACGGAGCGCTTCCCCGGCGGCTTCTCCGCCGCGTACCGCATCCTGTCCGCCATGGAGGACGCCGGCCGCGCCCGCCGCGTCTACGCGATCGAGGGCCTCGGCGGGGCGCAGTTCGCGCTGCCCGGCGCGGTCGATCGCCTGCGCCAGCACGCCGCCACCCACCGGGAGCCGACCGGCGCGCTCGTCCTCGCCGCGACCGACCCGGCCAACCCCTACGGCGCGGCCCTGGCCTGGCCCGACGGCGCCGACGGCACGGGCCACCGACCGGGCCGCAAAGCGGGCGCCCTCGTCGTCCTGGTCGACGGTGTCCTCGTCCTGTACGTCGAGCGGGGCGGCAAGTCCCTCCTGACGTTCCCCGACGACCTCGCCCTGCTCCAGCCCGCGGTCGACGCCTTGGCCCTCGCCGTGCGCGACGGCGTCCTCGGGGCCCTCGCCGTCGAACGCGGCGACGGCACCGACATCGCGCAGACCCCGCTGGGCGACGCGCTGCGCGCCGCCGGTTTCCACGCGACCCCGCGCGGCTTGCGGATGCGGGCCTGACCCCCCCCTTGCGAAGCTGACAACGATGCCCGAAGGCGACACCGTCTACCGCCAGGCAAAGCGCATGAACGAGGCCCTCGCCGGCGAGCTCGTCACGCGCAGCGATTTCCGCGTGCCGCAACTCGCCACGACCAACCTGGTGGGCCGGACCGTCCTCGAGGTGGCGTCCCGCGGCAAACACCTGCTCCACCGGTTCAGCGACGACCTCACGTTGCACACGCACCTGCGCATGGACGGCGAGTGGCAGGTCCGCGCATCCCCCTTCGATGACCGCCGCGTGCGAAATGCCTTTGAGATAAGGACAATCCTCGGTACGAAGAAGAGCACCGCCGTCGGTTGGCGCCTCCCGGTCCTGGAGCTGCTGCGCACGAGCGACGAAGACAAGGCCGTCGGCTACCTCGGCCCGGACCTGCTCGGCAAGGACTGGGACGCCGTCGAGGCGGTCCGGCGGCTGCAGGCGCACCCCGACGCGACCGCCGCCGATGCACTGCTCGAGCAACGCAACATGGCGGGCGTCGGCAACGTGTACAAGAACGAACTTCTCTTCCTGCGCGGCCTGCACCCCGACACCCGGGTCGGCGCCATCAACGACCTCCACGCCCTCGTCGCTCTCGCACACAAGCTGCTCGTCGCGAACAAGGACCGGATGGTGCGTGTGACCACGGGCGATCCGCGGCCAGGCCGCAACGTGTGGGTCTACGGCCGCGCCGGCCGCGACTGCTATCGCTGCGGCACCAAACTCCAGCCCCACAAGCACGGGGGCGGCACGCAGATCACGTCCACCACGTTCTGCCCGCGCTGCCAGCCGGAGGGCAGCGGCGGCCGGCCACCGGCCCCGTCGGGCACGGACGAGCAAACGGCCTGAACGGACGGCGAGTCACACCTTAACGCCGGGGCACCATCGCGACGAGGACGGCGACGTCGTCGCGCAGTCCGCCGGCGGCAAACTCGGTCGCTGCCCGTTGCAACCTTGCGGCGATGCCCGCCGCCGAGAATGCCGGTTCGCGTAGCTCCGCAAGCATCCGCATGTCGCCGAACTGACTCGTTCCGGACCGGCTCTCGGTGACCCCGTCGGTGTAGAACACCAACGCCTCGCCGGCGGTGAGCAGGACGCTGTCGACGCTGAACTCGAGCTCGTCGTTGTCGAAGACACCGAGCAACGTTCCCGTTGCCGTCGACTCGGTGGCACAGTCGGCCCGCATGATGACTGGGGCCGGATGGCCGGCGCTGTAGATGTGAGCCCGGAACGACCCGCCCGCCTCCGGAACGAGGTGGGCGCAAGCGAGGGTGCAGAACCGCGGCGAGGGTCCCTGCTCGAGGAGCGTCAAGTTGAGCTCGGCAAGAGCTTCGACGACCGGCACCCCCCGGCGAATGAGCAGCCGCAGCACATCACGGCTCACCCGCGTGACGGCAGCCGCTTCCGCGCCCTTGCCGCACACGTCACCGATGACGAGGAACCACGATTTGTCGTTCATCTGCACGATGTCGTAGAAGTCGCCGCCGACGTCCATCCCGGCGCTGCCTGCGTGGTACTCCGCGGCGACCTCGAGGGCCGGGTCGACGGGCAGCTCGGGTGGCAGCAGCGTCGACTGGAGGGCGGTCGCCACGGCGACCTGTGCGCCGTACAACAGAGCATTGTCATAAGCGAGCGCACCGCGGCGGGCGACATCCTCGAGGAGGACGATTTCCGCCGGAGTGAACGGGGCGCGACGCCCGACAGCGAGGCCGCCCAGCACGCGGCCGCGCGCGACCAACGGCAGCAACACCACGGAATCCGCGTCGAGCGTCGCCGGCAGCACCGACCGTTGAGCGATCGCCCGCGCGAGCGCCCCACTGACTGCGGCGCCGGGCGCGCACTTCGCTTCCAGCAGCGCGGTCGAGGATTCGTCCACATGGGCGACGGACGCGACCGTGAGGCCGTGCGCGTCCGAGTGGAACGCGGCGGACCAGTCGGCCATCGCGCTGATGATGAGGTGGTTGAGCATCGCCAATGCCTGCGGCGCGTCGAGCGTGCCGGCCAGCAGCTCGCTCGCCTCAGCCAGGAACGCGGACGCTCCGCGCTCCTGCGCCTGGAGATCGGCGAGTCGCTGGGTCTTCAGGACCACTGCGACGCGCGCCGCCACCAGCGACACGAAAGCCCGCTGCGACGCGGAAGCGGGCGCGTTGACGAGCTCGACCGCGCCGAGCCGCTCGCTGCCGATCTGCAGCGGCGTCGACCAGGTGAAGTCGCCGACCCCGAGACCCACCTCTGCAATGACCGCGCTGTCGTTGACGAGCCGCGCCCTGCCGCCGCACAGGTCGACGACCCGCTCGAGAAGTTCGTGCAGCTCCTCGCTGACCGTCAGTTGCTGAACCAGAACCTCATCGAGCAAAGTGGCCGCAGCCGGATCCGGTGCAAGCGAGGGCCGACGCGGACTCGGCGTGGCCACCGCGGTCGACTCGCCAAGGCAGAACCAGACCTCCTTGCCGCTGCGCGCGTGCCTGGTGCCCCACGTGTCGGCGAGCCGGCTGACCAACGTGAGGCCGCGGCCGCCCTCGCCGAGATCGTCAGCGATGACACCGTCGAAATCGACGACGCCGGGATTCCGATCGCGGACACGTACGGTCGCGAAATCGTCCGCCACCTCGACCGTCACCGACAGGTTGGTCCCGGCGTGCACGACGGCATTGGTCACCAGCTCCGTCACGAGCAGCAGTGCAGTGTCGACGACGTCGGAGGGGCAAGCCGCGAGGGCGCCCGCGACGAGGCGTCGGGCGGCGCGTGGCGACGTCACATCGGCATCCAGCTCGATCTCATGGACGACGACATTTCCGACGGTGCCGACATTCGACACGTTATGTCCCATCTCGATGTGATTGTCGCTACTTTCGACACATCGGCTGACCGACGATACTTCCTGAACCACTCGCCGCTGACGAGGAGCCACAATGCCGAAGACCCCCGCGGCTGGGACAACGATGTCAACAGAGGTCACCCCACCTGGCGAGGGCAGCCCGCAGGTCTGCATCGAGGCGGCTGATCTCGAGAACCTCGTCGCCGCGCTCACCGGGCTCCGGGACGGCCAGTTCTCGATTCGGGTGCCTGCGCGCGGGCCGCTTGCCACGGTCGCCGAGCGTTTCAACGAGGTCGCCGCCAGGCATGACCAGCGCACCCGTGACCTCGTGCGCATCAGCCGCGTCATCGGCCGCGAGGGACGGATGACTGAGAGGCTCGACGTCGACGACCACGCCGAATCGGACGGCTGGGCACGCGAGGCGCACGCGGTCAACTCGCTGATCGACGACCTGGCGCGCCCCACGACCGAGGTCGCGCGCGTCATCGCCGCCGTCGCCGAAGGCGACTTGTCCCAGCAGATGGCGCTCGAGATCGCCGGTCAGCCCGTCAAGGGCGAGTTCCTGCGCATCGGCACAACCGTCAACACGATGGTCGACCAGCTCTCGTCCTTCGCCGCGGAGGTGACCCGCGTCGCCCGCGAGGTCGGCACCGAAGGCAAGCTCGGCGGCCAGGCGCAGGTCAAGGGCGTGTCGGGCGTGTGGCGCGACCTCACGGAGAACGTGAACTCGATGGCCGGCAACCTGACCAGCCAGGTCCGCAACATCGCCCAGGTCACCACGGCCGTCGCCAAGGGCGACCTGTCGCAGAAGATCACCGTCGACGCGCGCGGGGAGATCCTCGAGCTCAAGGACACCGTCAACACGATGGTCGACCAGCTCTCCTCCTTCGGTGACGAAGTCACCCGCGTGGCCCGCGAGGTGGGCACCGAAGGCAAGCTCGGCGGCCAGGCGCAGGTCAAGGGCGTCTCGGGCACCTGGCGCGACCTCACCGAGTCCGTGAACTTCATGGCAGGCAACCTGACGGGGCAGGTCCGCAACATCGCCCAGGTGGCCACCGCCGTCGCCAAGGGCGACCTGTCGCAGAAGATCACGGTCGACGCGCAGGGCGAGATCCTCGAGCTCAAGAACACCGTCAACACCATGGTCGACCAGCTGTCGTCCTTCGCGGACGAGGTCACCCGTGTCGCCCGCGAGGTCGGCACGGAAGGCATACTCGGCGGCCAGGCGGCAGTGCCCGGCGTCGCCGGCACCTGGAAGGACCTCACCGACAACGTCAACTCGATGGCCGGCAACCTGACCAGCCAGGTCCGCAACATCGCCCAGATCGTCACCGCCGTCGCCCGCGGCGACCTTTCGCAGAAGATCACGGTCGACGCCAAGGGCGAAGTCGCGGTGCTCGCCGAGACGATCAACTCGCTCACCGACACGCTGCGGGTCTTCGCCGAGCAGGTGACCACGGTCGCCCGCGAGGTAGGCACCGAGGGCAAGCTCGGTGGCCAGGCGGACGTGCCCGGCGTGGCCGGCACCTGGAAGGACCTCACCGACAACGTCAACTCGATGGCCTCGAACCTCACGGCTCAGGTGCGCGACATCGCGCAGGTCACCACGGCCGTGGCCCGGGGCGACCTCACGCAGAAGGTCTCCGTGGACGTCAAGGGCGAGACGCTCGAGCTGAAGTCGACGATCAA
>JAVEEB010000010.1 GCA_030840665.1 Frankiaceae bacterium
CGGGAAAACGCTCCCTCGCGCGTGCGGGCGGGCGGCGCGATCGGCCGGCGGACTCCCCGTCCTAGAGTGGGGCGGACCAGGCCAAGGAGGCACAGCGACCGATGCCGGTCATCGATATCGCGCAGAACGGCCCCCTGCTGGCGGCCGCCACCATCAGCCTCGCGGCCGGCGCCGTGAGCTTCGCGTCCCCATGCGTCCTGCCCCTCGTACCGGGTTATCTCGGCTTCGTGTCCGGGCTGTCGGGCGCGGACCTCGACGAGGGCAACGGCCGGTCCCGGGCGGCCGCGGTCGCGGGCGCGTTCTTGTTCGTCGCGGGCTTCGCCACCTTCTACACGCTCGTCGGCAGCGCCTTCGGCAGCTTCGGCGCTGCCCTGGCCACCCACCGGGCGATCGTCGGGCGGGTTGGCGGGGTGCTGGTGATCGCGATGGGCGCCTTCCTGCTGGGCTTGTGGCGCCCCCGTGCCCTCGAATCCGACACGAGAGCGTTCAGCGCCGTGGGACGGCGCGGGCTCGCCGCTGCCTTTCCCCTGGGCGTCGTGTTCGCCGCCGGCTGGTCTCCGTGCATCGGCCCGACCCTCGCCGGCATCCTCGCCCTCGGATCGGTCGGCACCGGTGCGTCCGCCGCGCGAGGAGCTTTCCTTGCCTTCTTGTACGCCGTCGGTCTCGGCGTGCCGTTCATCCTCGTGGCCCTGCTGCTGCGCCGGGGCGTCGCCGCGGTGGCGTTCCTGCGGCGGCATGCGGTCGCGATCGAGCGGTTCGGCGGCGCGCTTCTGGTGGTCGTCGGGTTGTTGCTCGTCACCGGGCTCTGGGATCACGCCATGACCGCGTTGCGCCCGATGATCGGCGGTTTCACGCCGCGGATTTGACACGCGTTACCCACGGCGGACGCGGCCGACACCCGGTGCCCGCTCGCCCGTTTCAACTGTCACCCTCACGCCCGCTTTGCATCACAATTCGTACATAAGCGGCATAAGAAAGTGTCGAGAAGGGGAGTCATCCGCCAGGAAATCAGGAGGATGACATGCGTGGTCGCCGATCGGCGCGGGTGCGGACAAGGCGGCGGGTCTCGGCTGTTGGACTGTTGCCGGCCCTGTTCCTCGGGGCAGTCAGCGTGGCCGCGCCTTTTGCCGGCACCACCACTGCCACGGTCGCCAACACACACAAGGCTTTGAAGCCAGCCGTCACTGCGGACGTCGTGTACGTCGACCCCGCGGCGACCACGTACCTGGTCCAGCTCTACCTCGCCATCGCAGCTCTTGCGGCGGCGATCATCCTGTTCGCGATCGCCTGGTTGCGGACGGCCGAGTTCCGGCAGAGCCGTCGCGAATACCGGCAGCTGGCGAGGGCGTCGGCCGTGTGGACCGACGCCCTGACCACTACAGCCCGTACCGGCCGATCGCCTGTGCGAGCACCTCGCGCTTTACGTCCCCGCTCTTGGCCAGCTGCGTCAGCACAGCGAGGGTGATCGACTCGGCGTCGACGCGGAAGAACCGTCGCAACGCGGCGCGCGTGTCCGACCGGCCGAAGCCGTCGGTGCCGAGTGACGTGTAGTCGTGCTGTACCCAGGGCCGAATCTGGTCCGGCACGGCGCGCATCCAGTCGCTGACGCACACGACGGGGCCGGGCGTGTCCGCCAGGCACTGCGTGACGTACGCCGTCCGCTGCGGCTCGTCCGGGTGCAACATGTTCCACTCGTCGCAGGCCACGGCCTCGCGGCGCAGCTCGTTCCACGACGTCGCCGACCAGACGTCAGCCTCGACGCCCCAGTCGGAACGCAAGAGCTCCTGCGCCTTGAGGGCCCACGCCATTCCCATGCCGGACGCGAGGATCTGCGCCCGGGGACCGGTGTCGGACTCGGCCGGCGAGAACCGGTAGAGGCCCTTGAGGATGCCTTCACGCAAGCCCGGGATCTGGGGCTCGGCCGGCTGCAACATGGGCTCGTTGTAGATCGCCAGGTAGTAGAAGATGTCCTCGGCGTTTTCGCCGTACATCCGCTCGAGACCGTCTTCCAGGATGTGCGCGATCTCGAAGGCGTACGCCGGGTCGTAGCTCACGCACGCCGGGTTGGTCGCCGCGATGAGGAGCGAGTGGCCGTCCTCGTGCTGCAGGCCTTCGCCGTTGAGCGTCGTACGGCCGGCCGTGGCACCGAGGAGGAAGCCGCGGGCCAGCTGGTCGGCCGCGAGCCACATCTGGTCGCCCGTGCGCTGCCAACCGAACATGGAATAGAAGATGTAGATCGGGATCATGTGCTCGGAGTGCGTCGCGTACGACGAACCAGAAGCGACGAACGAAGCCATCGAGCCGGCCTCGTTGATGCCCTCGTGAAGGATCTGTCCGCTCGTCGATTCGCGGTACGACAGGAGCAGATCGCCGTCGACGGGCTCGTACGTCTGGCCCTTCGGCGAGTAGATCTTCGCGCTCGGGAAGATCGAGTCGAGACCGAAGGTGCGGGCCTCGTCGGGGATGATCGGCACGAACCGGTTGCCGAACGTCTTGTCCTTCACCAGGTCCTTGATGAGCCGCACGATCGCCATCGTGGTGGCGACCGGCTGGTGGCCGGAGCCGGCCCGCAGGTCGGCGAACGCGGGGTTGTCGTGCGGGATCGCGAGGGCCTTGGCGTCGGTGGTGCGCTTCGGCAGCGAACCACCGAGAACCCGGCGGCGCTCGAGCATGTACTGCAGCTCGGGTGAACCCTCGGCAGGCCGGATGTAGGGCGGGAGTTTCGCCTCGAGCTGGTCGTCCGGGATCTCGAGGCCGAGGCGGTCGCGGAACACCTTGATCTCGGTCTTGGTGAGCTTCTTCATCTGGTGCGTCGCGTTGCGGGCCTCGAAGCCCGAGCCGAGCTTCCAGCCCTTGACGGTCTGGGCGAGGATGACGGTCGGCTGGCCCTTGTGCTCGG
>JAVEEB010000037.1 GCA_030840665.1 Frankiaceae bacterium
CCTTCCTTGAAGTAGTCGCCCCAGGAGAAGTTGCCGGCCATTTGAAAGAACGTGAGGTGGCGGGTCGTCGTACCGATGATGTCGATATCTGGTGTACGGACGCACTTTTGGATGGACGTCGCCGTCGGCGCGGGGGGCGGCACCTCGCCGAGGAAGTACGGCTTCAGGGGGGCCATGCCCGCGGGCACGAGGAGCAGGGTCGGGTCGTCCGCGATGAGCGACGCGGACGGCAGGACGAGGTGACCGCGGTCGGCGAAGAAGGCCAGGAAGCGGCGGTTGATTTCTGCGGACTGCATCAGCGAATTCCACCAGGAGTGTCGAAGGGTGAGGCCGGCTCGACGTCCGCCGCGGCACCTTCGAGCGACGTCCAGAGTTGGGTCTCCCGTTCCGCCATGCCGTCGCGGACGT
This sequence comes from Frankiaceae bacterium, assembly GCA_030840665.1. GTDB lineage: Bacteria > Actinomycetota > Actinomycetes > JAVEEB01 > JAVEEB01 > JAVEEB01. The sequence goes on from JAVEEB010000037.1 coordinate 409, forward strand.
CGGCAGCGAACTCGCGCACGGCCGCGGCGAGGTTGTTGAGGGCGCCCGACGCCGACGAGCTCAGCCCGGCCGGCGTCAGCTTCGCGGCCGTACGGGTCACGCGGCGTACGACGAGGACTCCGACGGCCGCACCGGCGGCGGCCCAGAAGAGACGAGGCATGTCAGGCACCCTTTCCGCGGCGCGCCTTGCGCTCCGCCTTCAGCTCGTCCTTGACCCGCTTGGCGATGTCACCCGTCCGCCGATCCCCGACAGCCTTGCGGACGCCGTACGTCAGGGCGGCGACCTTGACCAGCGGGCCGCCGAGCGTGGCGGCGAACAGGCCGCTGAGGGTCGACACGTTGCTCGCCACGGTGCTGGCGTGCTGGGTGACCGTCTCGACGCGCTCCAGGCTCGTGTTGACGTGCTGCACGGAGGTCGTCACCTCACCGATCAGCGGGAGGGTCGAATCGCCCACGTTGTGAACAACGCGCCCGGCCTCGTCGAGGAGTTTGCCGAGCTTCACGAGCGGGATCGCGATCAGCGCAATGAGGATCGCAAACAGGAGGGCAAAGACCAGGGCGATGACATTTCCGGTGTGCACTGCTTCTCCTCGATGCGTGGGCGCGAATCGCCGTTCAGTCTCCTCGATGAAGGGCCCTGGCGTCGCATCGGGTTACTCCGGCGCGACCGGCGCGGCGGGAGGGGGCTGCGCCTCGCCGCGCAGCGCGGCCCGCAGGCGCTCCACCCGGTCGTGGAAGCGCTGCTCGGTGCCGCGCGTCGTGGGCTCGTAATAGTGGCGGCCGACGAGCTCGTCGGGCAGGTACGTCTGGGGCGCGATGCCGGCGGCGAGGTCGTGCGGGTAGACGTAGCCCTTCCCGTGACCCAGCTTGCGGGCGCCGCCGTAATGGGCGTCGCGCAGGTGCGCGGGGACAGGCCCGGCCAGGCCGGCGCGCACGTCGGCCTGGGCGGCGGCCAGGGCCATGGTCACCGCGTTCGACTTCGGCGCCAGCGAGAGGTGGATGACGGCCTGCGCGAGGGCCAGTTGCGCTTCGGGCAGGCCGACGTACTCGACGGCGTGCGACGCGGCGGTCGCGACCGTCAGCGATGTCGGGTCGGCCATCCCGACGTCCTCGCTCGCCAGGATGACGAGGCGCCGGGCGATGAAACGCGCGTCCTCCCCCGCGTCGAGCATCCGGGCCAGCCAGTGCAGCCCGGCGTCGACGTCACTGCCGCGGATCGACTTGATAAAGGCGCTGATGACGTCGTAATGCTGGTCACCCTGCCTGTCGTACCGCACCGCCGCGCGGTCGATCGCGGCCTCGAGCGTTGCCAGATCGATCGTGGTGGTCCCGGTCGCGTCGGCCGCCGCCGCTGCCGCTTCGAGCACCGTCAAGGCCTTGCGCGCGTCCCCGCCCGCCATCCGCAACAGGTGGTCACGGCCCTCGTCCGTGAGCGCGAGGCGACCGGCGTACCCCCGCTCGTCGGCGAGCGCGCGATCGACGAGCACCGCGATGTCGTCGTCCTCGAGCATCCGCAGCGTCACGAGCAGCGAGCGGGACAGCAGCGGGGCGATGACGGAAAAGAAGGGGTTCTCGGTCGTGGCCGCGACGAGAGTGACCCAGCCCGCTTCGACGCCCGGCAGCAGGGCGTCCTGCTGCGCCTTGGAGAAACGGTGGACCTCGTCGATGAAGAGCACGGTGCGCTGCGGGTCGAGAGTGCCGAGCTGCAGCTTCGCCTCCTCGATGGCGGCGCGCACATCCTTGACGCCCGCCGTCACGGCAGACAGCTGGACGAATCGGCGGCCGGACGCCCCCGCAATCAGGTGGGCGAGCGTCGTCTTCCCGGTGCCGGGCGGCCCCCACAAGATCAGCGAGACGTTGGCATCGCCTTCCACGACGCGGCGCAGCGGCCCGCCGGGGCCGAGGAGATGCCGCTGACCGACGACCTCGTCGAGGGTGCGCGGCCGCAAGCGGGCGGCCAGGGGTGCGTGGGCAGCGGTCTCCGGCCCGACGCGAGTGCCGGGGCCGTCAGTGACGTTCATTGGCTCGATGGTGGCATGCCTCCCGTTTCGGTGCGGCGGCAAACCTGCGGAGGACCACCCGCCCCCGCCGGGGGCTAGCCGGATGGCAACGGCGTGGGGCCCGCGACAACCTGTTGGCAACGGCGATCGGCCCGACGTGGGACGATTTTCACCCCGCCGCTCTTTCAGGGAGCCCGATGTTTTCGCGCCTCGGCCGTTTCTGCGCACGCCGGCACTGGTGGGTCATCAGCGCGTGGGTGGTCCTGTTCGTCCTCGGCATCGGCATCGGCGGCTCCGTCTTCGGCCGGTTGGGCAGTGGCGGCGGCTCGACTGCGCTGGAGTCGGTGCGGGGGGCGATCCTCCTCGACGCGCACGGGACGCGAGGCGAACAGATCCTCGCCCTCATCGACGGCGTGGCGGTCGATGACCCGGCGCTGACGGCAGGGGCCAAGGCTGCAGTCGCCGATGTCGCCGCGATCCCCGGCGTCGCTGACGTGAAGAGCTGGTACACGACACCGGCGCCTCAGCTGAAGTCGACCGATGGCACCGCCACGGGTGTCCTGGTCACCCTGCGGTCCATGGACACCGGCAACGACACGGCGACGCAGGCCGTGAGTGCCCGGCTGCACAAACTGGGTGCGGATACCGGTGCCCGGGTGCTCGTCGGCGGCGACCGG
>JAVEEB010000057.1 GCA_030840665.1 Frankiaceae bacterium
GCGGCCACCGGCCCGCGGCCGCGTCGTCGTCTGCGAGGCCACATTTCCGACCGGCATGCTCGGCCACTACGTGCGCCGTCTCGCCGACGGCGGTCTTGTCGGAGTGCTCACCGCGACCTCGCCCGCCCGGCTCGGCCCGCCGGGTGGACCGAAGGTCTCCGGCACGAACCCGCTTGCGATCGGCGTTCCCAGCTCTGACGGACGCCCGGTGGTTGTCGACGTGTCGATGGGCGCCGTGACCTGGGGCGATGTGATCGCCGGCCTTGCGAATGAGGAGGACCTCGTGCCGTTCGGTGGCCGGCAGTGGCACAAAGCCTTTGCGATTGCGCTGGGTCTGCAGTTTCTGGTCGATGCGCTCGTGACGGAGGCAGGGCACGCTGCAGTGTTGTTCGTCCTGCATCCGGAAGCCGATCCCGTGCCTGCTCTGAGGAACGCCGGCATCCGGCTGCCTGGGGACTGATGGAAAACGGGCCGCCTCCAAGGAAGTGAGGCGACCCGTTCAAGCGATATCGGCTGGACCTCGCTGCGACGCAAGAGGCACAGGCGCCCCGCTTCCTCGCCAGGGCGCCCGCGCCGCAGAGACCGCGCCAGCGGCCTGGCGAGGCTCGTGGGAGCGTACGCGCTGCCTGCCGTGGCGGTAAACGCGACGAAGGGCTAGGCCGTCGTCGAGAGCCGGCTCAGTTCGGGTTGTTCGTCAGCTCGGTTGGGGCGATGGCGCCGGCGTTAGCTGTGGTGGGATCCGCCGGTGCCGGGTCAGGAGTCACCACTGAAGCCGGCGGCGGAACCGGCTCAGGGGAGCCCGAGCCGCCGATGGCGAGCACGTTTGCCTTGCTCAGTTGAACCAAGCGATAGCCAGGCGCGTTGAGGCGATACGCGTTGGTGGCCAGTGGTCCCCAGACGCCGTGGCGCACGCGGATTTGCGCGAAGCGGTAGGTAAAGGCGTTACAGGAAACGACACCGCCGTTCCAGCTCTCGGAGGTCGCGACAGGCGGCCAGCGATCGTGACTCGCCGGGAGGAAGATCGGCGGGCTCACGGGCGCGTAGTCGAGCCAGACGCGCCACCAATTCGCGCGTCGCTGCATCTCGATCACGGCCACCCGATGCGTTTCCGAGATCGCTACGCGCCTCCGAACCTCCACATAGCGAGGGGCAACGTGGGGTCTCGCGACCTCGTAGTACAGGACGTTGTTGCTCCCCGGCATAGCGGCGAGCCCGATCTGGAGCCACTCGTCCGTGCCTGCAGGTCCCATCCCAACCCCTCCGACCCCGACCCATGCCGCGACGTGGCCGTGCTCGACCGTCGGTTGGGCCCGGAGCTGGAGCGTCGCCGCGACGCCTCGTACGGGCTGGCGACCGGCCATGCCGGCGTACGAGTAGGCGGCCACGCCGCAGCGTGCGGATACCGGTCCGGCGCTCGTCCGAGGCGCGGCCGTGAGCGCGAAGGCAGCGGCGGTAATGAGAGCGAGAAAGAGGGCTGAGCGGGGCAGCGTCTGGACTCCCGGGTGATTGCGCGGACACTTCGCTCATCGCCGCGAGCCGCCCGGGAACCGATCCCTCGTCTGAGGGATCGGGTAACGTGTGGCGCTCTAGCTCTTTCGGTTCTTGTAGGTGCGCTCCACCCCTTGAAGAAGACAACTGCGGCGATCCTGATCATGCTCGGCCTCGCGCTTGCCGGATTCGGCACCGCGGGCTACGCAGCACACTCGGCGAGCTCAGCGGTGGCCGACGCGACGACTGTTTCGACACCACGACGGGCGGAACGACGACCACCGGATCGACGACAGGCGAGACGACGACCATCGGATCGACGACGGCAACGACTGCCACCGGTTCGACCTCGACGGCAACGACGACCGGTTCGACGTCCACGGCAGCGACAACGAATGGGGCCACGACGACGACGGGATCGACGACCGGGTCGACGACGACCGGATCGTTCTTGCCGCCTCCCACCACAACCGCCGGCACCACCACGACCACCACGACCAGCTCGAGCACGACGACCGCGGGCACGACGACGAACGCCGCAGTGTCACCGGGGAATGGTGGATCCTTCCGTCCGCCGAAGGCCCCGCGGCCTCGGCCGCCGCTCAAGGGCGCCGCAACAGAGCTTCCGTTCACGGGTGCAGCGACACCGAGCACGATGCTGATCGGGTTTGCGCTCCTCGGGCTTGGCCTGCTGCTCCTGGTTGTAGGTCGCGACCGGCGCAGGATCGTCCCCGCGTCGAGCACGCCTCGTGCAACAGGCCCGAGAGGCCGGGCGACGCAGACGGGCGGGTCGACGGCTGCGCCAACGGCGGGGCGGTCCTTCAGCTACCGAGTCTTCATTCCAGGCCGCGGCGCGTTCGCGTCGTTTGCCGACGCAGAGCAGTCGCTTCTGGATCATCGGTGGGCGCGAGCGGGCTGCCCCCGGCTCGGCGCGCCGGGACGCCGCCGGGCGTCCGACGACGCCTGACGCCTAGCGCACTGCTGCCGGCTCGGCCTTTTCGGTAGCCCCATAGTCGGCAAGAGCCTGCTCGATGCAATCTTCGAGCTCGGACGCCAACTTCTCGA
>JAVEEB010000169.1 GCA_030840665.1 Frankiaceae bacterium
GTCCGCTGGGCACCTGCAGGGACAAGCCGGGCAGGACGCGCGTGCCGGCGCGATCCACGACCAGTTCGTCCACCGTGATGGCGGCCGAGTCGGTATTCATCATGCGATGAGTTCATCACCCGGTGAATTGTTTTGTCAATCGTGGTTTTCGGCCTGCCTGGCAGCCGTCCAGGGATACATCCCGATCTGCCACATCCGCGCGGCGCGGCGGTTGCGAATACGGGTCATGGCCGACCAAAGGAGAGGCATGAACAACATGAACGAACCACCCAGGAGGCACCGCCGTGTCACTCGCGCACTCGCGAGCACCGGCGTTGCCTTCCTTGCGATCTCTGCCGCAACGGTGTCGTTGGGCGCGGGCACCAGCTTCGCGTCCTCGCACCGCGAGGCCCCGCTCATCGGCGGCGACCCGCGCGCAGACAACACGGACCTCTACGCGTTCGTGAGTCCCGACAAGTCGGACTCAGTCACGATCGTCGCGAACTGGATCCCGTTCGAGGAGCCCAACGGCGGACCGAATTACTACCCGTTCGCCGAGCACACGCAATACATGATCAACGTCGACAACAACGGTGACGGCAAGTCCGACGTCACGTACACGTGGACCTTCGCGAACCACGTTCGCAACGCGACCGACCACTTCCTGTACAACACGGGCGTCGTCAACAACATCACCGACCCGACGCTGAACTTCTACCAGACCTACACACTGGTACGCCGTACCGAGGCAGGCGCCACCTGGGTCGTTCGCGATGGCCTCGTCGCACCGTCCTTCACCGGACACGCGTCGATGCCGAACTACGCGCACCTTCGCGACCAGGGCATCTCGACGTTCAACAACGGCAAGAGCAAGTCGTACACAGGACAGGCCGACGACCCGTTCTTCCTCGACCTGCGCGTGTTCGACCTGCTCTACGGCGGCAACCTCAGCGAGGCGGGCCACGACACCCTGTCGGGCTACAACGTGAACACCATCGCGTTGCAGGTGCCCAAGAGTGACCTCGCCCTCAAGGGTGACGCCACCGGCAACCCGGTCATCGGGGTGTGGTCGACGACGAACGAGAAGGGCATCCAGCTCCTCGGTGGCGGCCAGAACCGCGGCGAGGGCCGCTACGCCCAGGTCTCGCGCCTCGGCAACCCGCTGGTCAACGAGGTCGTCGTTCCGCTGAAGTACAAGGACGCTTTCAACTCCATCTCCCCGGCCACCGACCACCTCGTCGGACCGGTCGTCGAGAAGGTGCTCAACCCGATCGTCCCCAAGCTGGTCGAGGCCATCTACGGCATCAAGGCACCGGCCACGCCGCGCAACGACCTCGTGGAAATCTTCCTGACAGGCATCGCAAAGAACGCACCGACGCTCGACGGAAGCAAGGCGCCGATCCAGGCAGACCTCAACTCCCAGGTCCTCAACAAGGATGTCGTCGCGAGCAAGTTCGTGCCGTCCGAGGAACTGCGCCTGAACATGGGCGTGGCAGTTGCGGCAACGCCGAACCGCCTCGGCGTCATCGGTGGCGACTTCCAGGGCTTCCCGAACGGCCGCCGTCTCACTGACGACGTCGTCGACATCGCCCTGCAGGCCGTCGAAGGTGCCGCCCAGACCGGCGTCATCGTCCAGCCGCTCGCGGCTGGGGACGCCGTGAACGCGAACGACAAGGCGTTCGGGGCCACCTTCCCGTACGTCGCACTCCCGAACGAGAACTCCGTCAACAACGTGATGGGCGCCCCGAACTCCGGTGCCGCTCTTCCCGTCGGCGGCGTCAAGGCGCCGCAGAGCCCGATCGGCGTCATCGCGCCGGCCACCGGTCTCGTTGGCCTCGCGCTGCTCATCGGCAGCGTGGTGGTGCGGCAGCGTCGCCGTAGCTCCGTCGCAGGAACTCTTTCGGTGCAGTAAGACCAGCACTTTGTACGACGGGAGGCCCGCTCGCCGGTTGGTTTCGGCGAGCGGGCCACCCCGCACCCGCGTCGCCCGTACGTTCTGCGGCCCACGTTGAGAGGGGCAAGGATGACACGCACCGCAAGCAGGCTGCTGACGGCGGGCGCCGTGGTCGCGTTGGCTGTCGCAGGGACGCTCGTGATCGGCATCAGTGGGGGGCCGCGCACGTCGACCCCCGCGGTCGGCACCACCGTGTCCGGCCTGGCGACGGCGACGGACCCGTTGCCGGCGACAGTTGGCGCTGCCACCGGACTGCCGGCGAAAATCCAAGCCCTGCAGGATCACTTGCGCATCATGTCGACGGACGCCAACGCGTGGGCGACGTTAGGCCTCGACTATGTCGAGCAGGCACGGGCGACGGTCGACTCCGCGTACTACCCGAAAGCCGAGGCGGTCCTCAAGACCTCGTTGGACCTGCAGCCGACCGACAACTTCGTCGCGTGCGCCGGGCAGGCCGCCCTGGCCTCCGCCCGCCACGACTTCGCCGCCGCCCTCAGTTGGGCCAAGCGCGGCGTGGCCATCAACCCTTACAGCGCTGCGTTGTTCGGCACCCTCGGCGACGCGCAGACGCAGCTCGGCCTGTACGAGGAGGCGGCACAGTCGATCCAGAAGATGATCGACCTGCGCCCCGGCACGCCGTCGTTCGCTCGCGGGTCGTACATCCAAGAACTTCGTGGCGACGTTGCCGGCGCGACCAGCGCGATGCAGGCCGCACTCGACGCGGCGCCGAACGCCTCGGACAAGGCGTTCGCCAACTACTACCTCGGTGAGCTTTCGGTCAACGCCGGCAAGGCGGCGAAGGCGCTGACCTACTTCGAGGCGGGCATCGCGGCGGACCCGTCGTACGCGGCCCTGTACGAAGGGAAGGCGCGCGCGGAGGCCGCCCTCGGCATGTCGGGCGACGCCGTGAAGGACTTCGCCGATGCCGTCGGGCGGGTGCCGCAGCCGACGTTTGTCCTCGAGTACGCGGACTACCTGACGTCGCTCGGCCGCACGGGGGAGGCGGCCCGGCAGTACAAGGTTTTCCTTGCGGAGAACGCATTGTTCGAGAGCAATGGGGTGCAGCTCGACACCGACGCGACGCTCTACTACGCCGATCACGGCGACGCCGCAAAGGCGCTGAGGATCGGCGGCGCCGGCATCAAGTCGCGGCCGTTCCTGGAGATGCAGGACGCGTACGGCTGGGCGCTGCACGCCGCCGGCCGTGACGCGGAAGCGGTCCAATGGGTGGCCAAGGCGATCAAGCCGGGCATGCGCAACGCGCTCTTCCACTTCCACCTCGGCATGATCGAAAAGGCACTCGGGCACCCGGCGAAGGCGCGCACCGAGTTGGCGCTGGCCCTGCAGATCAACCCGTACTTCAACCCGTTGCAGGCGCCGATCGCGCGCGCCGCCCTCGCGCAAGTCGGAGGCACCGCATGACCCGCACCGGACGGCGCCTCGCGCGCCTCGTCATCGCCGCGGCGATCGCCTGCGCACCGGCGCTCGCGTTCGTTGCCGCCGCGGAGGCGCACCCGCTCGGCAACGCGACCGTCAGCCATTACGACGGGCTCACTCTCGCCACCGACCACATCGACGACTTCGCCGTCGAAGACAGCGCGGAGATCCCTACGGTGGGTCGCGAGGCGAGCATCGACACAGATGGCAATGGCACGCTGACCGACGCGGAGCGCGCAACGTACGCGATCGCGCAGTGCTCGTCGCTCGCCCAGGGCGTTCACCTGACGGTCGGTGGCCGGGCGACGAGATGGTCGATCGTCAGCAGTGACTACTCGCAGCGCGCGGGTGCGGCCGCCCTGCCGATCGGCCGGTTGGAGTGCCGGCTGACCGCGCGGGCCGAGCTCTCGGTGGCCACCACCGTGTCGTTGGACGACACGTGGGACCGCGCGGGGATCGGCTGGCACGAGATCACCGCCACGGGTGACGGGGTCAGTGTGACGAACTCGCCGGTCCCCGCGACCAGTGTCAGCAACACCTTGCTCGCCTACCCGAATGACATGCTCTCCTCGCCGCTGAACGTGCGGTCGGCGACGCTGCAG
>JAVEEB010000212.1 GCA_030840665.1 Frankiaceae bacterium
ACCTGGTGCGTCGGGACCGGGCGACGCGGCCATCACGGTCGGTTGAGCGGGCGGCAGGGCCACGGAGTCAGCGGACGACATTGAAGCCCTCACCCGTCAATTGGACGAAAAGGTCTTCCAGGGCTGGGCGTTCGACCGCGAACCCACGCACTCGAACGCCGGCTCCGACGAGCTCAGCGTTGACGATCTCGGGCGCCAGGTCGCCGCTCGTCGCCGTCACGAGATCGGCGTGCTTCGCCTCCGCCGTCAGCCCGAGCCGCTCCAGGACGGTGATCGCGAGCGCCACGTCCGGGGTCGACACGCCAAACGAGGTCGAGGCGCTGCCGAGGACGTCCTCAAGCCGCCCCTGCCGCAGCAAGCGGCCGGCGCTCATGATGCCCACGTGCGTGGCGACCTGTTCGATCTCGGCGAGCAGGTGGCTCGACACCAAGATGGTCGACCCGTCTGCCGCCAGGTCCCGGATGAGGCCGCGGACCTCCCGCGTGCCTTGGGGATCCAAACCGTTCGTGGGCTCATCGAGCATCAACATGTCGCGGGGCCTGAGGACAGCGGCCGCCAAGCCGAGCCGCTGCTTCATCCCGAGCGAGTAGCGACGGTAATTCTTGCTGGCGGCCGCGGCGAGACCGACACGCTCCAGCGCATCCGCGATTCGCGCGCGCGCCGTCGACGGGTCCGTGGTCGCGTCGAACGCATCCAGCCGACGCAGGTTGGCCGCGCCGGTGAGGTACGGATGGAACGCCGGACCTTCGACGAGCGTGCCCACCCGCGGGAGCACGGACATCGCATCGCGGGGCATCGCCCGGCCCAGCAGCTCGATCGTCCCCGCGTGGGCCGTCATGAGGCCGAGGAGCAGCCGGATTGTGGTCGTCTTTCCGGAACCGTTGGGGCCCAAGAATCCATACACAGCACCGCGGGGCACTTCGAGCGACACATCGTCGACGGCCGTATGCGAGCCGAAGCGCCGCGTCAAGCCCGTCGTATGAATTGCTGGTTCGTTCCCGGATGCATCGCTCACAGACCGCGGCCCGATGTGGCCACCTGCTGCAAGTCCGCTGGGCTGACTGCCCCGGCGTACACCGTGCCGTCGTCGGCGAGGAAGACCGTGAGCAGCGCCGTCGTGACCACCCGACCGCCGGCGACCGGACTCGACATCTGCTCGAGGAGACTGCTGGCGCTCGAAGTTGCGTCCTTCGTCCCACGCGGCGATGGAACACCGGTCGGCAGTTTCAGGGAGACAACGCTTGTCCAGCCGGACCCGAGAACCGTCGGGTGCGGTGCCGCTTGGCCTGAGGGGTCCGGCGACGTGGTCGTTGCGCCATCGGCACCTGCCGCGCGTTCCGTCACTGTCGCGCCGGCGGGCGGTGTGAAGGCGAACGTCGACGCGTCGATCGCGGCGAACGAGATCTGCGTGAACGACACGTCGATCGCCGCGTCAGCGTGGCCCTTCGCAATGACCTGGACCTGCAGCGGGACGGACGTTTCGGCGTCGACGGCGACCTTCACACTGGCGATGAGGGTGCGAGTGTCGCGCGGGGTCAGGACCAGCCGGTACGCGGCGCGGCCGGCCACCCGCGCCGTGCTGTCGACCGTCACGGCGGTTGACGGGTCCATGGCGGCGACCGCCGCGGCGGCCAGCGCCTGCGGGGTCGGCGGTGTCGCCAGCGGCTCCGGAGCCGGACCACGAGCGGGTGCCAAGGAGTGGGTGACCTCATGCGCGGCGGAGGCGTACGTCCAGATGTCCGCGCCGTTGTGAACGAAGTCCGTCTCCGCCAGCTGGCCGAGGAGCGCAACTCGTTGCTTGTCCGGCCCGGCCGCCCAGACGCGGATCTGGTGCGTGCCCGAAACGAGGCCAAGGAGGGACAGGGTGCCCGCCCCGGTGCTGTCACCCATTGACGGAAGCGCAGGTAAGCCCAGGTTCACGGTTTCGGAGACCGTGCCCGACAGGTTGGCCGGGGGCGTCATCTCGGCCATCGAAGTGAGCAACTCTGCGGCCGTGCGGGGCGCGAGCACCGGATGATCGTCCGCGTGAGCGCTGGACGCGACGGACACCACCGCGACGACCACTGCGATGCCTGCTGGGACGGCCCAAGGACCTCGGCGGGAACGGGAGGGGAACCTCATGGATGCATTCTCCGCCAAAGCGCCCGATGGTGCGCGGTCCGCGCGGACCTTTCACATGATCTGCACAGGTTCACGCTGCGGCGGGGTCATCGGACCCGGGCGTCGTGTATCGGCGTCGACATTTCCCAACGGCGATGAGGCCACCGACTCCATTCCTCGTGGTCCAGCGTCGGCTTTCCGAGGAGGTAACCCTGCCCATAGTCGACGCCGAGTGTCGCCAGCGTGTGCAGCTCCAGGGACGTCTCCACGCCTTCCCCCGTCACTTCCGCCCCCAGGTCGAGCGCCAGCAGCACGAGGGACGTCATCAGTGAACGGCGCGCCGCGTCCGTTTCGACGCGAGTGATCAGTGACCTGTCGATCTTGATGATGTCGGGCCGCAACTGGAGCACGTGGCTGAGGGACGCATAGCCGGCCCCGGTGTCATCGACGGCAATGCGCGTGCCGGCCGCACGTAGCGGCGCGAGGGCAGCGTTAAGCGCCGCGTAGTCGTCAACTCGCGCTTGCTCGGTGATCTCGATAACGACGCGGCTTGCCGGCAGTCCTGAGGTGGCGACCAGATGCGCCAAAGGCATGGCGAGAACCAACGCGGGGCTGGCATTGATAGAGACGTAGCACGTTGGATGCAATCGCCGTGCCGCGTCGAGCGCGGCAGCGAAGGCGAAACCGTCGAGCTCTAAAGCGAGGGCCGCCGCGTGCGCGTCGCGGAACCATTCCTCGGGTCCCCGCCCGTCACGAAAACGGGCCAGCGCTTCGACACCTGCCAGCCGGCCCGTGGCCACGTTGACGATCGGCTGGAAGGCGACATCGAGCGACGCGTGCTCGATGACCTCGGCGACCCGTGTTCGAGCGGCCGCGGCGAGGCGGCCGGACAACACCGATTCCGTGACTCGGGATCGGGTGCCTCGGAAGCCGACAACGTTGCCACGCAGGTCGCGAATGGGCAGCGCCGACCCCTCGAGGACCACCGTGTGGCCACTCCGGTGCATCCACCGCGCCTCGCGCTTGGTCCAGCTGGTCGCACCTGCCCGGGTCGCGGTCGACTGGAGCTCCAAGTACATGCAACGGTCCTCAGCCGCCATGAGATCAACGAGCGACACACCCACGACCTCCTCCGGGGCGTATCCAAGGAGCTCGAAACTTCCCGCGTTCGAGTAGGTGAGGCGCATCTGCGTGTCGGACTCCCACAACCAGTCCTGGGTCGTGGCCTCGTCCGCGGCCATGGCCTCCGCCCAGTGGTGCAGTGTGTCTCGCGTCTTGCCGACGGATCGCAGCAGATCTCCGGCAGCAACGATGACTACGACGGACCACAAAAGCGTGATCACGGGCAGGACATCCTCGACACGGCGGTTGAATGTCCCCGGCATCGCCAGGTCCCCAGCGCTCGTCGCGACACTCAGGCACATCTCCATGGCGAGCACGGCGACCATCAACCACCACCGACGCTTCGTCATCTCGCTCCATCTCCGCCGTGCTCACCATCGATTGGCCAAATCCGAAGCTCGCATTGGCCGTGGCGCCTCTGTCGTCGCCAGGCTGATGCATCTGCCATCGG
>JAVEEB010000241.1 GCA_030840665.1 Frankiaceae bacterium
AGCGCCACTGCGGCCTCGCGTTGGCCAGGCGGCACCGACAGGATGGATGCGCGCAGCACCTCCGACGTGTAAGCCGCCTGTTGCAACCCGAAGGCGGCGACGGCGGCGAACATGGGGTCGACGAGCGTCTGCGTGGCGACCGTGACGTACTGGTGACCGAAGGGGATCCCCAAACCCAGCTGCGGGTAGATGAGGGACATGTTGTACACGAGGATCAGCAGCACCAACAACGGTATTGACCGGAAGAACCAGACGTACAGCCGTGCCGTTCCGCTGAGCACGGGGTTGCGGGACAAGCGCATGTTCGCCAGCACCGCGCCTAGCACGATCGCGATGACGATGGCCAGGACAGTGATGATGAGCGTGCGCTCGAGCCCTTGGCGCACGGTGCTGTCGAACAGGTATTGACGTACCGTCGCCCAGTCCAGGGCCTGGTTGCGAGCCAGGCCCTGGACGACGAACGCGATGGCGAGGACGACGATGACCGCGAGCACGGTGCGCGCATGGTGCGGATGCCGTGCTCTCGGCATCGCCAGGAGCGCCGGGTCGGGAGCGCTCGCCCGCGGATCATTCCGCAGCGCCGCCGGTCCGCGCGGGCGGTCCACGTCGGATCTCGTTCGCCTCATGCGTTTCCCGTCAGTTTCCCGCAGTGCTCACAGTCGGATTCGGGTTGACCTCGGCCTTCTGCACCGCAGCACCGTCAACGCCGTACGTCTTGAGTATCTGCTGGTACTGGCCGCCCGCGATGAGCTGGTTGATGCCGTCCGCGATGGCCTGCGCCATTCCGTTCCCCTTCTTCGTCGCGATGCCGATGAGGACGAACAGGTACTTCGGGCCGCCCAGCTTGAATTGCGTGCCTGCCTGCTTGGCGATGAACCCGAGGTTGGTGATAGTCGCGGTTGTCGCGTCAGCCTGCTTGCTCTGGACGGCGAGCGTCGCCGCGCCCTGGTCGGGGAACGTGAGGAGCGTGATCGGCTGCTTGCCGGCGGTCTTGCACTTCGTCGACTGGTCGTTGAGGACCGGGATCGAGCTGGCGGCCGCCACGAGCGAGATCTTCTTGCCGCACAGGGCGTCGAGCGTCGACCCGAGGTCAGCGCCGCTCGCGAGGCTCATGAACTCGTAGTGGTCCTCCAGGAAGGACACCTGGTCGAACGCCTTCTCGCGGTCAGCGGTCACGTCGGCACCGAACACACCGAAATAGGTTCCGCGGTTGACGCCGAGAAGGCTGTTCTCGAACGAGTCCTTCTTCAAGGTCACCGGCTTGCCGAACGGGCCGCTCAGCGCGGTTGCCAAGTCAGTGCTGATGCCCTTGATCTTGCCGGCCTCGACATAGGCGTACGGGGGGTAGCCGACGACGGCTGGCGCGACGAGGTCACCCGTCACGCCGGCCGGCAGCTGGACGCCTCCGGTGCTCGCCGACGCAGTGGCGCTTGTCGACGCAGACGCGGAGGACGTGTCCGACGCCGTGGACGACGAGCTGGGGACAGCGCTCGAGGACGACGCACTCGATGACGACTTGCTCGAGCATGCCGAGAGCAAGAGGGAGGATGCCGCGAGCGCGGCAACGGACGCCACGACGCCGCGATTGAGGCGTGGCCGCGCTACGACAGTGGTGGGAGTGTTCATGCAAGCCGTCCTAGGGTGAGTGTCTTGATACCCGTCACGCGGGTTTGCTGACAGGCAGCGGCGAATTCCTCGAGGCCGTCCGTGATGGACGCGAAGATCGTGCAGGGTGTCCACCCGAGCGGGCCGAAGATGCGGCCGCCCTTGCCGTAGAAGATGCCGACCTCCCACAGCTCGAAGTCGAGGCCGGACATGACGTGGGGGGTCTGGAAGTACCAGATCAGGTCTCCGGGCGCCGGGACGACCTGCATGTTCTCGCCGGGTAGGGAGGCGGGGTCGAAGGTCTGCGCGGACTCCGGCAGGCCGAACATGATTTCTGGCCCCGCGTACATGGCGTGCATCACTTTCTCGGTGACGGGCGTGGCGAGCGCGTCCCAGATGGCAGCCGAAGTCACAGGGGCCTCTCGGGTGCAGAGCGTCGCGATCGCCCTCGGCCCACTTTCGAACTCGAGATAGATGCGCCGGTTCTCGACACTGTCGTTCGTCATACGGTCTCCTTCTGTTGGGCGTGTCGGGTTTGTGCGACGTGGCGCGCGTGTTGGACGAAGTCGGCAAGGACAGCAAGGGCGTGCGTGGCCTCGCCCGGAAGGCGCATTTTCTCGGGGTGCCACTGGACGGCGCGTGCCAGCCAGTCCCCTTCGACGCTGTGCATGGCCTCGATAACGCCGTCGTCCGCCCGTGCCACCGCGTCGAAACCCGGTGCCACGCGATCGACGGCCTGGTGGTGAAGAGTGTTGACGCGGATGGCGCCGCTTTCGTCGCGCGGGAGCCCCGCGCTTGCCCAGTCCGCCGTTGTCCGGACGCGGTGCCGCGCAGCGAGCTTGTCCACTGGCGTATCCAGAAGCGCATGGGCCTCGGTGCTCGGCAGGTCATCGACGAGGGTGCCGCCGAACGTCACGTTCATCACCTGCAGGCCGCGACATATCCCGAACACAGGAATGCCGAGTTCGCGCGCCGCGCGAAGCAGCGCCATCTCCGAGGCGTCGCGGCGCTCATCCACCTCGGAACAGGTCGCGGGGTCCCCGTCGTAGAGCTCGGGGGAAACATCGCCGCCACCGGAGACGAGAAGACCGTCGACATGCGCGAGGACGGCGGCAACTTCTTCGCCCCGCACATCCGGAATCAGGAGTGGCACGCCGCCCGCATTCCGCACGGCGTCGACGTAGTCGGCTGCCAACGTCACGAGGTCTGTGTCACCGAGGCTCGTCGCCAAGCGGCGCCGCCAGGTTGTGATTCCGATCAGCGGCAACGTACTCACTGGGCCAACTCGATCCAGGTGCTCTTCATGTCGCTGTACTTGTCCATCGCGTGCGCACCCTTGTCGCGGCCGAAGCCGCTGGCCTTCACCCCGCCGAATGGCAGCGACATGCCGCCCTCTTCGAAGCAGTTGACCCAGACGGTGCCTGCCCTCAGCCGGCGTGACACGCGGTGCGCGGCCGACAGGTCATTGGTCCAGAGCGCGGCGGCCAGGCCGAACCGCGTGTCGTTTGCCACTCGCACCGCTTCGTCGACATCGTTGACGACGAGGACCGAAAGAACGGGGCCGAAGACCTCTTCTTGCGCGATGGACATGTCGGGTGTGACTCCGGTCAACACCATGGGCCGCACATAGGCGCCGGTGCCGGTCCCGATGTCGTAGCGGTCGACCGACCCGTACGCCACGGTCGCGCCCTGTTCGACCGCGCGCCGGGCATGGGCCAGTACGCGTTCGAGGGCATGCTCGCTGACGACCGGGCCGAGGGGAGCATCCCAGTCGAGGGGGTCTGCCGGGGTCATGCGTTCCGCCTCGGCGACGGCGAAGGCGACGACTTCATCCGCAACGTCGCGATGCACGATGAGCCGCGACGACGCGCTGCACATCTGGCCGGAGTTGTAGAAGCAACCCCACGCGGTCGTTCGCGCGGCCTTCTCGATGTCAGCGTCGGGCAGGATGACGCTGCCTGACTTGCCCCCGAGTTCGGGCCAGACTCGCTTGCCGTTGGACTCCGCGGCGTACCGCTGGAACGCGCGACCCACCGCCACGGATCCGGTGAAGGTGAGCACGTCCACGTCCGGATGCCGGCCGAGTGCCTCTCCGGCGACCGGGCCCCGCCCGGGCAGCACGTTCAGGACGCCCTCCGGCAGCCCGGCCTCGAGCGCCAGAGCACCTAGCTCGAGCGCCGAGAACGGCGTCTGCTCCGCGGGCTTCAGGACCACGCTGTTGCCTGCGACAAGCGCCGGCCCCAGCTTCCAGGCCGTCATCGTGAGCGGAAAGTTCCACGGCACGACCGCGCCGACGCCGCCCGCGGGCCCGCGCGTCACGAGGCCGAGCGAGTCGGGGCCCGTCGGGAGCGTCTCATCAGTGATCTTGTCGGCGATCTCGCCGTACCAGCGCAGGCAGCGAACGACCGCCGCGAGCTCGACCTGCAGCGCGTCGCGGACAGGCTTGCCCACCTCGAGGCTGATCCTCAGGGCCAGCTCCTCGGCGTCGCGCTCAATGAGCGAGGCGAAGCGAATGAGTGTCCGGCCGCGTTCCGACGGGGTCCGGTCGGCCCATCGTCCGTCGTCGAACGCTGCGCGAGCAGCGCGCACCGCGTCGTCCACGTCCTCCGCGGACGCCGCGCCGACGCAGCCGACGACGCTGTTGTCGCGCGGGCTGACGACCGACAGCTGATCATCACTCCGGGCGGCGACCCAGCGGCCGTTCACCAGCAGCTCCGTCCGCCAGCCGAGCGCG
>JAVEEB010000287.1 GCA_030840665.1 Frankiaceae bacterium
ACCTGCGCGGTGATGCCGTGGGTGACGAAGGCCGCATAGCGGGGGATGGGCCACTTGCTGCGCAGGACCAGGAGCTCGAAGAGTTCGGGGGAGCTGTAGGTCCACAACACATCGGCGGCAATCTTGACCGTCACGCCGGCGCGCAACTGACCGGTCTTGTGGAGCCGCCGCGCGTTGGCGGTCATCCGAACCCGGCGCGAGGCATCCAGCTCCGTGGCGAGCGCAATCATCTCGGGGTCGTGCGCCGCCGCGGCCCGCACGAGCAGCAGCATCGGAGCGACCCGAGGGGCGACTTCGGCGGTCAGTTGGCCCCACTCGCGCACCAGAGCCCGGGCGTCGCTCGTGCTCAGGGCATCGGATCGCTGCTCGGCCGGCACTGGGCCGGCTCCTTCCAGGGCCCGCTCGACGACGGCCCGCGCCAGGCCGGCGCGGCCCCCGAAGCGCTTGTAGACGAGCTCCACCGAGACGCCGGCCATAGCGGCGACGTCGGGGATGGCGGTCGCCGCGTAGCCCGCACTGAGGAAGAGGTGGCGGGCGGCGTCCAGGATCGCAACGCGGTTGAGCTCGGCTTGGGCCCGCCGGCCACTCCCGTCGTACACCCGCTTGACTGTCGCCATCTTCCGTTCCATAGTCGTGTAATGAAAGTCAAACACTAACAGAGGCAGCGCTCACATGGGCGACAACCCGCAGGATTTTCTCGACAGGCTGTTCGACGCGACCAACGCGCATGACCTTGACAGGTTGGTCGACTGCTTCGCCGAGAACTACGTCAACGAGACGCCCGCGCATCCCGCGCGGGGCTTCACCGGCCGCGACCGCGTGCGGGCCAATTGGCAGCAGATCTTCGCCTTCGTGCCCGACGTGCAGGCAGAGCTAGTGGTCTCCGCGGTGGACGGACAGCGGATCTGGGTCGAGCAACGCATGCACGGCACGCGCCTCGACGGGACGCGCCATGAAATGCGCGGAGTGATCGTCTTCACGGTGACGGACGGCCGGGCATCGTCGGCGCGCTTCTTCCTCGAACCCGTCGACGAGGCGCCGACCGACGTTGCGGCCGCCGTCGACGCACAAGTGCACGCAGGGCCCGCCTCGTGATCCTGATCGCCGGCGGCACCGGCGTCCTCGGTCGCGAGCTCGCCGCGCAGCTGCTGGCAGCGGGGGAGGGCGTGCGCGTGCTGACCCGTGACCCCGCCAAAGCCGAGCGACTGCTGGGCGGCGGGGTCGACATCGCTGTCGGAGACGTGCGTCAGCCGGCGACCCTCGCGCAGGCAATGCGCGGGGTTGCTGTCGTGGTGTCAGCCGTCCATGGATTCCTGGGTGGCCGCGGCGCCGGGCCGCAGGACATCGACGTGCGCGGCAACGCGCACCTCGTCGATGCGGCGAAAACCGCGGGCGCAGACGTCGTGCTGCTCTCGGTGCTGGGCGCATCCGCGACGAGCCCGATCGGCCTCTTTCGCGCCAAGTACGCGGCCGAGGAGCAGCTGCGCGCCTCGGGCGTCGCGTGGACGATCGTGCGGCCCGCCGCATACCTCGAGACGTGGATCGACATCATGCGCCAGACCGCGAAGAAGTCGGGCCGTCCCATGGTTTTCGGTGCAGGCAAGCAGCCGATCGCGTTCATCTCGGCGATGGACGTGGCGGCTGTCGTCGCACGGGCCGCCACCGACGCCGGCCTGCGCGGCGACGTCCTCGAGGTGTCCGGCCCGCGACTCACGATGAGCGAGCTCGCCGAGCAGGTGCAACGGGCAGACGGTCGTACGACGGCAGCACGGCACGTACCCCGGCCGATGCTGCGGCTGACCGCGGCGCTGGCCCGCCCGGTCGCCCCCGCCTTCGCGCGGCAGAACAAGGCGGCGCTCGTGATGGACACGACCGACCTCGGTGAGGCCGCGGGAGATGCATTCGCCCGGCTGTCGCTACCGTCAGCCCGGACACTGCCGGCCGTCCTCACCGATTGTCGGGTGTGAGCATGATGACCGCCATGAGCACACCCGCCTTGCGCCCCGTCGTCGCCGTGGCGCTTGCCGTCGTCACGTGTCTGACTCTCGCGTCCTGCAACAAGGCGCCAGCGGATGCCGCGGCCTCGTCGTCAGCCGCGACCTCGGCGGCCGCCACCCAGGGACCCGATCTGCTGACGGATCCCAGCAGCGATCCGGCGAAGCCGGCGACCGACGCGACAACTCCTGCCGCGCCCGACACGGCCACACCGGCAGACGCCACGACGGCTCCTGGCGCCACGCCGACCGGCGCAGCCGGCCAGAAGACGGCGTGTGCCCTGATCACCCAGGCAGAGGCGGCGACCGCGCTGGGCGCAGACCCCGGGCCGGGTGAGGCGACGGCGGCAGCCCCGGCGACCTCCTGTCTGTATGGCCAATCGCCGTCGTTGGTGACCGTCAACCTGATCCCCATCAACGGCAAAGCCACCTTGGGTCATATGACGGCACAAGCACCCGCAGGCACGCTCACCTCGATCCCGGGTGTCGGTGACAGCGCGTTCACGTTCGCGGCCGGGCCATCCGCCAGTGTGTGGTTCGTGAAGGGCGACGCCATGGTGGCCATCGGCGTCATCGCCAGTGCCGCTCCGGGGACGAGTAGCGCACGCGCGCTGACCCTTGCGAAGCTCGCCGCGGGCCGACTCTGACCTTCCCGGCGCGCGCCAGGACGCCGCCGGCGCGACACTCGGGGCGACGCCCCCAAGGCCGTTGACAGCCTGGTGCCGGCACATCCGTCGTGCCACGATTCGGGAATGCGCATCGTCATCCTGGGGGCCGGCTTCGGCGGGCTCGACGTCGCTTCGCGTTTGTCGGCGGAGTTCGGTGCGGCTGCCGAGGTTGTGCTGATCGACCAGGCCGAGGGCTTCGTCTTCGGATTTTCGAAGCTGGACGTGATGTTCGGCCGCGCCACCGCCGAGCACGTCCTCCACCGGTACGCCGACATGGCCAACCCGGGTATCACCTTTGTGCAGTCCACGATCAGCGCCATCGACCCGGTCGCCAAGCGGGTCAGTACCGGCGAGGGACCGTTCGACGCCGACATCCTGGTCATCGCATTGGGCGCCGACGTCAACCCTCGTGTGACACCCGGCCTCGTTGAAGGCGGACACGAGTTCTACAGCGTCGCCGGCGCCAACGCGGCAGCCGAGGCGATCGGCAACTTCGCCGGTGGCCGGGTCGTCATCGGCGTCACGTCGACGCCGTTCAAGTGCCCGCCTGCCCCCAGCGAGACGGCTCTTCTCATGCACGAGTTTCTGCGCACGCGCGGGCTCCTCGACGTCTCACACGTCGCCCTCGCCATGCCGTTCTCCGCGCCGATCCCGCCGTCGCCCGACGCCTCGGCCGCCGTCCTCGCGGCGTTCGCGGATCGCGGCATCGCGTGGCATCCCAGCGCGGCGGTGCGCGGGCTGGATACCGGCCGCCGGGTGGCGCAACTCAGTGACGGAACTGAGTTGCCGTACGACCTTTTCCTCGGCGTGCCCGTGCACGAGGCGCCGCGGGTCGTCGTGGAGGCGGGCATGACGGTCGATGGCTGGATCCCGGTCGATCCGCTCACTCTTCGGACGCGCTACCCCGACGTGTACGCGATCGGCGACGTCACCAGCGTCGGCACCCCGAAGGCCGGTGTGTTCGCCGAGGGACAGGCCGCGGTGGTCGCGTCGAGCATCGCTGCGCGTCTCCGCGGGCTCACGGACGACGCGTCGTACGACGGGCGCGGCATCTGCTACATCGAGTTCGGTGACGACACGCTCGCGAAGGTCGACGTCACGTTCCTCAGTGGCCGGGTGCCGACGGGCGTTCTCGTCGGGCCGTCCCGGCAGCTCGTTGCGGACAAGAACGCGTTCGGTGCGCAACGGGCGGCACGATGGTTCGGCACTCAGTGGCAGCCGACCACGCAGTGACACGCCTCCTGCGTTGGGGCGGGGCGGTGCCGCACCCGCGTGAGGAACGTGAATATTGTTGACGAGCAAGAAAACTTCGGGCACAGTCAATGGCGCGGCGTGGAACACCACGCCGACCAAGCTACGGATCGGCGGTGAGCACACATGGTTACGCAGACCAATTTCCGCACGTGCACCGCTGCGGCGCGCACGAGTGGCACCGAGCGAGTTCACACGCGTGAGGCTCACGACTAGCACCTGATCAGTGCTCAGAGCCGCCTCGCGTGTCCTTCACCGCGACGGCGGCTCTTTCCTTGTCTGGGCCCAGACATCCCTCCCTCACTGCCGCACCTGTCGGTTCGGCATGCGCTGACGTCGTTTACCCGACGCAAAAACCCAATGACCACACACGTTTTCCGCTGGATGCTAGGTCCGCGTCCCCGGTCACCCCTTCGCAAAGGATGAACAGCCATGAGCAACTTCGACGTGCGCGACACCGTGCGCACGCCTGCCATCAACCTCGAAGAGTCACATCCGCCTGAACAGGTGCCGCACGTCGGTGCCGCACCGAGCGCAGTTGTCGCACGCACCATCGGCGGCGCGTCAGGCATCGATAGCGGTGCGCGATCGCGACTCGTTGCCTACGTGTCACGGTGGCGCACGGCCCGCCGTGACGCTCGCCGCATCGCTCACGTGCACGGCGTGCACGACAGGGTCATGTACGAGCAGGTCGTCCGGACCATTTCCTTCAGGTCCCTGAAATGACACGCCAATAGCGGTACGACGCAGGGAATCTTGCGTCGTACCGCTATTGGCCGATCTCCACGAAGCCGTCACATCGACGAGCGTCGAAGCCGGTGCGCGCGGGGCGAGGAGGGCGTAACGTCGAGTTGTCGCACGCCTCTCGCACGGAGGACTGCAATGACGATCCAGCACACGTCCACCGCCACCCTGGTCGCGAATGCGTTCGACCGCCGGACCGCGCCTGTCGAGGACCTCGGGCGGGCCGCGGTGGATCTCGCCGTCGCGTGCCGGGCCATGGCTGCTCAATTCACCCGTGGGGGCCGCCTGCTGGTGTTCGGCAACGGCGCCGGCGCGACGGACGCCCAGCACGTCGCCGTCGAGTTCGTGCACCCGGTCATCGTCGGCAAGCGCGCCCTGCCCGCGATCTCCCTGGTGAGCGACGCGGCGACGCTGATGGGAGTGGCGACCCGCACGGGTTTGGAAGGGGTCTACGCCCACCAGGTCACCGTGCTCGGGAGGCCGGGCGACATCGCCCTCGGCATTTCCAGTGACGGCAACTGCGCGAACGTTCTGGCCGGTTTGCGAGCCGCGCGCAAGATGGGCCTGCTCACGGTCGCCCTCCTCGGAGGCGACGGCGGGGCCGTCCTCGCGAACGGCGAGGCCGACCATTGCCTGGTCGTGCCGTCCGGCGACCCGCACATCGTGAAGGAAGGCCACGTCACGGCGTACCACCTGCTCTGGGAGCTGGTGCACGTCTTCTTCGATTCGCCGGAGTCGTCGCCGGAGTCATCGCCAGGGCAGGCCGCCGGCGGCGTCGAGGGCCTGTACCCGTTCCTGTACGGCGGCGGCACGAACGCCCAGTCGGTGCTGGACGCCGTCGCCGAGTCGGTGCGCCAGAAGGTCGCGGAGATCGTGGCCCTGCGGGCGGTGGTGGGTGCCGAGCAGGGCCCGGCGCTCGCGGCCTGCGCCGAACAGCTGGCCGATGTCTTTCGCGCCGGTGGCACGCTGCTCGCCTTCGGGAACGGGGGCAGCAGCACGGATGCGCAGGACCTGGTCCACACGTTCGTCGACCCGCCGCCGCCCGGAGATCCGCTCCCCGCGCTGGGGTTGACGAACGATGTCGCGGTGCTCACGGCCCTGTCCAACGACATCGGCTTCGAGGTTGTTTTCGCCAGGCAGGTCAGGGCGTTTGGCAGGCCCGGGGACGCGGCGGTCGCCATCTCCACGAGCGGCGGCTCGCCGAACGTGCTGGCCGCGATCGACGAAGCAGAACGGGTGGGCATGCTGACCATCGGCCTCGCGGGCTATGGCGGCGGACGCATGGCCGAGCTGCCGTCGCTGCGCCACTTGTTCGCGGTGCCATCAGCCTCGGTGCACCGCGTGCAGGAGGTGCAGACGACGCTGTACCACGTGCTGGGCGAGGCCACCCGCGCCGCGCTTATCGGCTGACGCAGCGCCGAAACAACAATGGGGCCGGCTGCCCGCTACTCCGGCGTGCCTTCCTGGTTGATGGTCGTGCGGTCGTCCGAGTGCGGGTCACCCGCGGGTCGCTCGCCGTCGGCGGCGCCCGGGCCGCCGCCCTTGTCGCGCGAGCCCTTCGGGCCACGTTCGGATTGCGGTTCTTCCTGAAGATGCGGACTTTCGTCGGTCTCCGACATGTCGGTCCTTCCCTTGCACTACTTCTCAGCAGATCCGCGGCAGCGGATCGCCCACGAGCATGTCGATCAGTCGGTGGCCTCCGAAGGTCGTGCGCCCCAGCACCCGGCCGGGCGGCTCATCGCGCACTTCGCCGATGATCGCCGCGTCGCACCCGCTCGGCTGACCGCGCATAGCGGTCAGCGCCGCCTCGGCATGCTCGGGCGCGACGAAGGCCACGAGCTTGCCCTCGTTGGCGACGTACAACGGGTCGATCCCCAGGATCTCGCCCGCCCCGGCCACCTCGGGGCGCACCGGCAGCCGGCTCTCCTCGATCACGATGCCGACCTCCGCCGACAGGGCGATCTCGTTGAGCACCGTGGCGACGCCGCCGCGGGTCGCGTCCCGCATGCAGTGGAGCCCATCCCCGCACGCGGCGAGCATCGCGTCGACCAACTGCCACAACGGCTGGGTGTCGCTGCGCACGTCAGCCTCGATGTCGAGGTCGCCGCGGGCGAGCATGATCGCAACGCCGTGGTCGCCGATGGTGCCCGACACGAGCACCTTGTCGCCGGGCCTGACGAACGTGGGCGACAGCACGGCGCGATCGTCGACGACACCAATCCCCGTTGTGACGACGTACAAGGAATCGCACTTCCCGCGCTCCACGACCTTCGTGTCGCCGGCGATCACCGAGACGGCGGCGGCCCGCGCGGCGTCGGCCATCGCGGTGACTTCGGCCTCGAGCACCTCCGCGCTGAGTCCTTCCTCCAGGACGAGAGCGGCCGACAATGCGGCCGGCCGGGCGCCCGACACGGCGAGGTCGTTCACCGTCCCGTTGACGGCGAGCTCACCGATCGACCCGCCAGGAAAACGGATAGGTCGTACGACGAACGCGTCGGTCGTCAGCGCCAGCCGCGACGTGCCGACCGTCAGGAGGCCCGCGTCGGACAGTGCTTCCAGCGCCGGGTTGGCGAGCAGCGGGACGAGCAGGCCCTCGACGAGTGCGCGGCTCGCCTTACCGCCCGCCCCGTGCGCCATCGTGATGCGCTCGTCGCGGAAGCGTTGCGGGCGCCGGCGCATCTGCTCGATCCGGTCGCCGACCTCGGTCTCCGTGAACGACTTGCTCATGCAAGCACCTGCTTCATGAGAGCACCTCGAGAGTCAAGCGCTGCTTGGCGTACTGGCCGAAGTTGTAGTACGCCGCGCACGCCCCTTCGGACGAGACCATGCACGTGCCGATCGGCGTCTCCGGGGTGCACGCCGTGCCGAAGACCTTGCACTCCCAGGGCTTCAGGACACCCTTGAGCACCTCGCCGCACTGGCAGGCCTTCGGATCTGCGACGCGCACCCCGGGGATCTCGAAGCGCAGCTCGGCGTCGTACTTCGCGAACTTCGGCGCCACCTGCAGCGCCGAGTGCGCGATCGAACCGAGCCCACGCCACTCGAAGAACGGCCGCAACGCGAACACGTTCGCGAGCACCTTGAGGGCGACGGGGTTGCCGTCGTACGAGACGACGCGGCTGTACTGGTTTTCGACTTCCGCGCGCCCCTCGGTGAACTGCTTCATGATCATGTAGACCGACTGCAGCAGGTCCAGTGGCTCGAAGCCGGCGCACACGAGAGGTAGCCCGAAGTCGCGGGAGATCCACTCGTACGGCCGGCAACCGATGACCGTGGAGACGTGTCCGGGGCCGATGAACGCGTCGAGCCGCAGGTCGGGCGAGTCGAGGATCGCCTTGATGGCCGGAATGATCGTGACGTGGTTGCAGAAGACGGAGAAGTTGTCGATGCCTTCGGCCTCTGCCCGCAGAATGGTCAGCGCCGTTGACGGAGCGGTCGTCTCGAAGCCGATCGCGTAGAAGACCACCTGGCGATCGGGGTTGTCGCGGGCGATCCGCAGCGCGTCCAGGGGCGAGTAGACCATCCGGATGTCGGTGCCGCGCGCGTTCGCCTCCAGGAACGAACCGCGGCCACCCGGCACACGCATCATGTCGCCGAAGCAGGTGAGGATGACGTTGTCGCGCTCGGCGATCGCGATGCCGTCGTCGACGCGGCCCATCGGGATGACACACACCGGGCAGCCCGGACCGTGCACCAGCTCGATGTTCTCCGGCAGGTGGTCCTGCACGCCGTAGCGGTAGATCGTGTGCGTGTGGCCGCCGCAGACCTCCATGATCTTGTAGTGCCTGTTGGGCTCACACAGCTGCGCGATCTCGCGGCTGAGGACCTGGGCCAGCTCGGGGTTGCGGAACTCGTCGACGAACTTCATCGTCACCCTCCTGTCGCCGCGGCCGCCAGCCGCTCGATCGCGACGCCGGCATGCACGAGCACCCGGTCTCCGGCCTGCACCGTGCCGACGAGCTCCGTGGCGACGGTTTCCTCGCGGCCCAGCTCGTCGCGGCACCTCGCGTCGGCGCCGACGACGTCCAGCACCGTCAACGCCACCGCGACATCGCCGCACGTGATGCAGCCGTCCGTCACGTCGCAGGCCTGCGTCGCCGCCAGGCGGAGGTCGGGCGTCATTCGATGCTCGATTCCGCGACCGCTCGCAGCTCGTCGGTGAACGCCTGTCCCATCAACTCGAGCATGGACAGGGCCTCGGCCGCTTCCTTCTCGTCGACCTTCGACATGGCGAAGCCGACGTGAATCAGCACGTAGTCGCCGATCTCCAGCTTCACGTCGTCCATCAGGCCAATGTTGATCTTGCGTTTGACGCCGACGACGTCGACGAGCGCGAGCTGATCACCGTTGCCAGGAAGGAAACTGACGAGCTGGCCAGGGATGGCGAGACACATGGTCAGACCCCCTCGTGGGTGTGGGCGGGCACGTGCTCGTCGCTGCGCTCGGCGTTCGCCGAGACGTACTCGATCCACTCGAGAATCACCTCGTCGCCGCCGGAGACGGCCACGTCGAGTGAGCCACAGGCGGGGCAGGCGGGCGACGGATCGGCGGCGTCGAACTCGTTCCGGCAATCCATGCAATGGCCGTGCACCGGCACGACCACGAGCACGGTGGCGGCGCCCTCGGCGGGGGTGCCGGCCGCCGCCAGCTGGAACGATTGCGCGAATGCGTCCGCGACCACCCGGTGAACGGCCCCGATCCGGACGCCGACCCGCGCCACCGGCCTGCCGCGGGCGCGCCGGTTGACGGCGTCGAGCACGCCCTCGCAATAGCTCATCTCGTGCATGCCGACCTCCTACATCGATCGCATGCGCAGGTACCGCTTGATGTCCGGCAGGGACCGGGCGCCGACGACGAGGCCTGCGGCCGCCAGCAACCCGACGACGAACGTGGTGATGATGCCGACCGTTCTCATGGTGTGTCCTCCCTGACGCGAGCGGTGTCGTACTTGGCGAGCTGTTCGGCCAACAGGTCGTGGACGAGCGCGACGGCTCCGTCCACCGCCGCCGCCACCGGGGGCGAGAGGCCGATGCCTTCGCCCACGTCGGCCGGCTGGCAACCGACGACGAACGTCGGCGGCAGCTGCCCGCCGAGCTGGCCGAGGCTGGCGAGGACGGCGACGGGGGCCATGCCGTGCGCGTCGAACTCGCCCTCGCCCAGATCCTCCGGCCCGACCTCCAGCACGCTGAGATCGCCCGCAGAGCCGTGTCCGGGCAGGGCATCCACGACGACGAGCGCGTCGTACCCCTCCAGCAAGTCGTACGCGAGGTGCATGCCGCGGATGCCGTAGTCGACGACCGTGACACCCGCCGGCAACGGCCCGGCCGCGAGCCGCCGCGCCACCTCGCTGCCGAACGCGTCGTCGGACAGGAAGAGGTTGCCGATGCCGGCAACGAGCACGCCGCCGCTCATCGCCGTGCTCCTTCCTCGGCGGGAGCCGACAGGGGCTCGATCTCCTCGGGGCCGAAGTAGTAGAAGCGACCCGTGGCCCCGTACAGGTCGCTGCCCGGGTCGTCCTCGAGCATCACGGCGACGTGCGTGTGGCCGTCGACGTCGAAATAGACGCGCGCGACGATCGCCGTCTGGCCGGCGAGGAAGAGGTCCTGCGCGTCCGCGCGGCGGGTCGGGCGCAGCAGCACCCGGCTGCCCTTGGCGACGCGGACCCCGCCGACGAGAACCGCGTCCGTCTCCGGTTGTGCGCGCGCGTCCTGCCCGGCGTCCCACCACGGCACGTCGTCCGGCTCGCCGAGGGTCGGAAAGTCAACGGACACAGATTTTTCTGCGTACGAGGAACGGCGGGCGCCGTGCAGCAGCTCCAGCGTCGCGTCGGCCATGCCGTCGGACCGCGCGAGGATGGCGGCGGCGCGCGGGTCCGTGCCCCGGGCTTCGGCCTTCTCCGCCTCCGTCATGGTCTGGATGCGCAGGGTCAGGATCTCGTCGATCTCGGTCGCGTCGAACAGGTCGCCGGCACTCTCCGGGGCGATCGCCGGGTGGTCGCCGAGGATGATCGGCGCGACGAGGACGCCGTCGTGCCCGTCGTCGTCGGCGATGAGCACGGGCCAGCACCGCTCCTGGGTGCACGCGGCCGCGTCGGGGGCGGCCCAGTCCGGGCCGTCGACCAACGAGACGAAATCCGTGCCCGTGGCGGTCAGCAAAAGGTGAGTGCCGACGAAGGAGTACCGCGCGGCGACGTCCCGATCGGTCGACCCGGTGACCGGCGTGCGCGACCAGTCCGTGTGGTTGGCGACGCGGACGTGCAGCACCAGCAGCCGCGGATCGATCGAGCCGCGTGGCGTCAGCGTGACCGTCCCCCGCACGGGCCAGCGGGTGCGCACGAGCCGCCCTACCAGTCTGCCGTCGTCGTACAAGTGCTCGATCTCTTCGCCGCCGGCGACGGAGACGTTCACGAGGTGCGGGGTGCGGACCGCGAGCCCCGGCACGGCGATCTCGCGCGGCGACCCTTCATGGAAGGGCACCCAGCGGGTCTCACCGACGAGCAACTCGTCGACGGGTTCCCACCCGTCCGCCGTGCGACGCTCCACGGCCCGGGACAGCACGTGCAGGAAGCGCAGGAGGATGTCGACGCGCGCCCCGGATCGCCGCTCAAGCAGTAGGTCGGCGGACATGGTGGGCGGCTCACTGACACCGGCGGCCGCGGCCCCCGGCGGGCCGAGGATGCCGAACTGCCAGCGCACCTGGTTCTTGGACGAGGACGCCCGGTACGGATACAGGAGATAGCCCTCGTACAGCACGGCGTCCGCGACCTGCCGTGCGGCCGCCAGGGTCCCGCGGGTCGGCGTCACGTCGTCACCGCCCGCTGCAGTTCGTATGCCGGCGGCAGTAGGTCTGCGAACGTCTGCTCCCACGAGGTGTGCCCGCGCGCCGACCGGTAGCGCAGCAGCTCGTCGATGGTGCTGCGGTCGAGCCGGATCCAGCCGCCGCCCGGGAAGTAGGCGTCCATCAACGCGCGCCACGTGCTGACGGGCAGCTGGCACCGGGCCTCGAGCGACCACGACAGTTGCTCGACGGCGAAGCCCGTGGCGCCGCGGGTGAAGACCGTGCCGCTGAACAGCAGCACCAGCGGGACGGCGCCACCGCTGAGCGCCTGCAGGTATTTGGCGGCCGCGACGTCGAAGTCGTAGCTGACGGGGACGGGCAGGTCGACGACGGTGCTGCCCTCGAAGCCCTGCACCATCGCGGTGGCGTGCGTCCACAGGAATGGCTTGAGGGTGCTGGCGTAGCGGTCGGCGGTGCCGAAGAGGTCGGTCAGCCCTGCCTGTTCCAGCTCGTCGTACGGGCGGCGCTGGGGCTCGATGCGGAGCTGGCAGCGCAGCGCAATCGCGTGTATGCGCTCGCCGCTGGACTCGCTGAGGCGGAGCCGGAAGAGCAGGTGCGGCGCGGCCGCGTGTTCCTGCGGGAGCACCTCGAGCACTTCGGCGGCGAGGTCTGTCATGGCGCGCCCGCCGGGCGGCTGCGCGCGCGGACCCGCTCGAAGAACTCGTCGAGGCGGCTCCGCACGTCCTGGCCGCCGTCGAAGCCGCGCCACAGTTGGCGCAGATGCCCGACCAGCTCGTAGCAGATGTCGATGGGGACGAGGAAAGCCTCGACGCGCTGATCCTTGGTGCGCACGAGCAGCGCCTCGACGTCGTTGAGGAGCGTCGCCAACGCGGGGGCTGCAGCGACCACCCGGTCCCAGGCGCCGAGTGACAGCTCGGATTCCGTCGCGCCCGCGGGGCCGGGATAGAACGCGACGACCCGGTCGAGGGCGGAGTTGCGGAAGAGGAACGCGGTGCCGACGGGCAGCTCCAGCTCGTCCCAGACCGGCAGGGGCAGGTCGGCGAAGGACAGGTACCGATCAGGCACCGCACGGAAGGCCAGGGTCGCATCGTCGTGCGTGAACAACAGGTAGCAGGGGCGGCACGTGCACAACAGCGAGCGGGTGCCCACGTTCACGACATGCTGGTGCGCGTCCGCAATGGGAGCCGCGCACATCTCGCAGCGCTCGTACGACGCCGGCTCCGGCCGCGTGGACCGGATGCGCGCCAGCACCGAAAGGGCCGCGGGATTCGTCATGCGGGCACCGCCGAGCGCACCGCAATTTCGATGACGCCGTCCCGTTCGAGCAGCGGCATCGGGTCGAGGTGGATGCCGGGGTCATCGACGCCGACCCCGGCGCGGCGGATGTCGAAGTGCGCCCCGCAGCCGCGGCACGTCAGCACGGCGCTGCCCGGGGCCGCGGGGGAGCGCTGCAGCCCCGCGCCCTCGAAGGTGGCGCCGCACGCCGCACATTCGTCGCGGTACGCGTACGTGCCGGAAGTGAGCCGGCACAGCACAACCTGTGCGCCGCCGACGCTGGTGCGCACGAGTTGCCCTACGCCCATGTCGGCAGCTCGGCCGGCCGCCGCCCACTGCGCGCCCGGCCCCGTGCTCTCCGCCGTCGTCCGCAGCCGGGCGGACAGCGACTCGACCGGGATGAGACCGGGGGTGGCGGCCTGCGCTACGACGTCGATGCGCACGACCTCGGGGGCCGCGGCGCGGATCGCGTCCTCGACCGCGAGCTCGAGCGTCACCGCGGAGGACGCACACCCGTCACAACTCCCGAGCAGCTGCAGTTGGACGACACCCTCGTCGCTCACGTCCAGGAGCCGGACGTCCCCGCCGTGCGAGCCCAGGTACGGGCGTACGTCGTCGAGCGCGCGCTGCACCCGTTCGTTGACGGCATACGGATGCAGCCCGTGCACGATGAGCAGGCTGGAAACGAGGGGGTCGGCGGCCAGCGACGCGAGCACGGCATCATCGAGGGCGCCCCCGTCGTACACGATCTCGAGGATGCGTTCGAGACCTGTGCCGTACAGCTCGACGACGAGCCGCACCAACTCCTCCGAGCGCTCCAGCGCTACCGGGCCGGTGGCGGCGCTGGCCTCGAGCAGCCGCTCGATCCGCTCGCCGACGGCCCCGGCATCGAGGATGGGCGCGGTCACTCGTCGCCCGATACCGCCGCCGTCGGGGAGTGCACCTTCTTCAGCGTCTTGCCCTCACCGAGGTACATGTGGACGCCGCACGGCAGGCACGGGTCGAAGCTCCGCACGGTGCGCATGATGTCGATGCCCTTGAAGTTCTCGCGGTTGTTCTCCTCGAACAGGGGCTGGTCCTGGACGGCGTCCTCGTACGGGCCGGGGGTGCCGTACGTGTCGCGGGGGTTGGCGTTCCACGGCGTCGGCGGGTAGGGGTGGTAGTTGGCGATCTTGCCGTCCCGGATGACCATGTGGTGCGAGAGCACGCCGCGGACCGCCTCGGTGAAGCCGCAGCCGATGGCCTCGTCGGGGACGTCGAACGTCTCCCACGTCTTGGTGCGCCCGGCCCTGATCTCCTCCAGTGCCTTCTCCGCGAAATGCAGCGCGCAGGCCGCCGCGTAGGCCTGGAAGTAACTGCGCGCCCGGTTGCGCTCGAGGGTGTTGCTCCATTGGGGCACCTTCCACTCGAGCGAGACCGGCCCCTTCAGCGCCGTCTTCGGCAGGTTGATCTGCACGCTGGTGCCGGTGGCCTTGACGTAGCCGATGTCCACGAGGCCGGCGAGCGCCGTCGACCACAACCGGGCGAGCGGGCCGCCGCCGGTGTCGAGCGCCAGGTAGTCCTTGCCGTCATACCAGCGCGGCGACATGACCCAGCTGTATTTGTCATCCAGGTCACGCTTTTGCGGCTTGGGGTTGGTGTGCTGGTTCCACGGGTGGCGCCGGTCGACGGGGTTGCCGAGCGGGTCGTGGGTGACGAACATCTCCTGGTCGGTCCAGTCCTCGTAGTACGAGCTGCCGAGCAGGATGCGGATGCCGAGGTTGATGTCAACGAGGCTGGTCGTGATCAGCTTGTCGTCGACGACGATGCCGGGCGTCACGAACATCTTGCGGCCCCAGGCCTCCATGTCCCTGTACGAGAAGTTGCAGTGTTCCGGGTCCTGGAAGGAGCCCCAGCAACCGAGCAGGGTGCGGCGCAGGCCGACCTTCTCGTAGCCGGGGAGCGCGTCGTAGAAGAAGTCGAAGAGGTCGTCGTGCATGGGGACGACCTTCTTGACGAACTCGACGTAGCGCATGAGCCGCGTCATGTAGTCGGTCATGAGCTGGATGGTGGCGACCGTCCCGACGCCGCCCGGGTACAGCGTGGAGGGGTGGACGTGGCGCC
>JAVEEB010000288.1 GCA_030840665.1 Frankiaceae bacterium
CAACTGCAAGGGCTCGTCGGGATCCGGATCAAAGTTGACCGGTACGCCGACTGCCACCCCGATTTGGCGGAGCGCGGTGAAGCCCATCCGCAAGCACATCCGCACTTCGTAGCGCTCCTTGCTCGGACACAAGGCGAGGTAGAGCGCGGCAGAGTCCAGCACCGCGAGCAGCGCTACCAGCCACGACGTGTAGGGCTGCGGCGAGCGAAAGCGGACCAGCACCGGGTAGTTGGCATGACTTTCCGCCACGTCCGCCGCCCACCGCTCCCACAGTGCGTAGAACTCCGGCAGGTCGTCGGTGCGCACGTGCATGCCGTAGCGCGTTCGCGCGAGCAGCTCCGGTCCCCACGGCGGCGCGCCGGCGCGCGAAAGCAGCAAGGTGACTTCGGTCTCGCGCCGGTTGAACGCGGAGTACAGCGTCGGCAGATAGGCGATCTGCACCGCGACGACGATCAGCCCCGATGCCGCGGCGAGTCCGTCGAGGAGCGTCGGCCCGCCGCCCCGGGTGGAGTCGAAGCCGAGGGTGAAGACCGAGCTGACGCTCTCCCGGAACGAGTTGGCGAAATGATGCGTCCACGGCCACAACATCAAGGCGTACGCCGTGATGAAGGCGAGCAGCCACGTCATCAGCATCGCAACCAGGAACGCCGCAGCCTGGCCCGCGAGCACCCGATCGCGATCCTGGTAATCGTCGAAACGACGGGCGAGGGCATGGAACCCGACGTCGACGGCACGGTCGACGACACGGCTGATGCGCACCGGTCGTGGGCGCGGGATGACAAGCATCCGCAAGACGCTGAGGGCTGTCATTGCGGCAAGGGCGGCGCCTACGACCCCGACGAGCACGCGAAGGACCTGCACGGGGGCAGTCTGCCCTGCGCCCTACTTCGCGTAGTGACGCAGGAGCAGGACGGAGCGGACGATGGCCGTCATCGCGCGCGACGTGCTGGTGTCCCCGTTGGTGATGAACGCGAACGTCACCCAGCGCCCGTTGGCGTCGGTCGTGTATCCGGCGAGGGCTTTGACGTGGTTGATGGTGCCGGTTTTCGCGAAGACCGCGCCGGCGGCGACGGTGTTGCAGAACTCGTCCTTCAAGGTGCCGCTCCGACATGCGACGGGCAGCGCCCGGACGAGCAAGCTGGCTGCGGATGAGCTGTGCGCGTACTCCAGCAGCGCCACCTCGCCGGCCGCGGTCCGCCGGTCACGCAGCGACAGTCCCGAGCCGTCGGTGGCGGTGCCCCCCGAGTGGGCCGCGGTGACGACGTCGTTGATCGGCGTCCAGCCCTGCATCGACAACATCTGCTCAGCGGCGAAGTTGTCCGACTGGCGAAGCGTGTGCCGCACGATGTCGGCCATCACTGCCGAGGAGTATCGGGCGAGCACCGTGGGCATCGCCGGGTTACGGGCGGCGGCGTTGCCGCCGACGATGTGCACCCCGGCCTTGGTCAGCTTCCCCCGCAGCAGCGCCACGTTGCCGGCCGTGGGATGGCCGACGTACCAGTTCGTCGTCTTCCAGGTGTCGTAATGCACGGGGAAAGGTGACAGCGGCCCCACGTCCCATGGGACGTATGACGATTTCCAGCCGTCGCGGGTGCGCGTCCAGGGCAGCGTCCCCGTGCCGAGGACGAGCCGGCCGGTGACCCGTCGCACACCCGCGGCGTGCACGTGGCGGGCGAGGGTCGCCAGTCCGCCCGCCATCAGCGTCGGGTCGCCACTGGTGCGCACGACGAGGTCTCCGTGCACGACGCCGGCCCGTGGGGCGGCTGTCGCACCGATGACGGTCATCAGCCGGTCCGTGGAGTGGTTGAGCAGCAGCGGCAGCGTCGTGAACAGCTTCTCCGTCGACGCGGGGAGCAGGCTGCGCCCGCCGTTGAGCGAGACGACCCGGCCGCGGCCCTCGATGTCGACGACGACGCCGTACGACGACGCCGTGGCGTGGTCCATCCGCGTCTTGACCGCCGATGTGAGATCCGGATCGGTGGACGAAGTCGCTCGCGGCGTGCCGGTTGGCGCCGCCGGGTCGGCAGCGGCGACGCGAACCCCGCCCGGGCGGGCATCGCCGGCCTGGGTGATCACCGTCACGCCCGCGATCACGATGGCGGCTGCTGCCGATGTCAACGACACAGCCGGACAGGGGCGACGCACCTGCTGATCTTCGACCATCCAGCGGCGAACCTTCAGGTGAATCGCCGTAGTTGTCACCTTTCGGCGACATCGACAATGGGGTCATGCAACTCGCGGACGTGGTGGCGGCGTCGCGGTCGGTCGCGGCCACGCCGGCGCGGGGCGCGAAGACGGCGATCATCGCGGCGGTCCTGCGGGCCGCCGGTCCGGACGAGGCAGCCGTCGTCGTGCCCTGGCTGTCCGGTGAGCTGCGGCAGCGCCGCACCGGTGTCGGGTGGGCGTCGCTGCGTGACGTGCCCCCACCCGCCGACGAACCGTCGTTGGGTGTCAGCGAGGTCGACTCCCGGCTCGAGACGGTTGCCGGCCTCGCCGGGGCCGGGTCGCAGGCGGAGCGGGTGCGGCAGGTCACGGCGCTGTTCGCCCGGGCGACCGAGTCGGAGCAACGGCTGCTGCGCGGGCTGCTCACCGGCGAGCTGCGCCAGGGCGCGCTCGAGGGTGTGATGCTCGAGGCCGTCGCCCGGGCTGCGGGCCTGCCGGCCGCGGAGGTACGCCGGGCCGCGATGCTGCGCGGAGCGCTCGGTCCGGTGGCGGAGGCGGCCCTGACCGGCGGTTCCGTTGCCTTGGCGAGCTTCCAGCTCGAGGTGGGGCGCCCGGTGCAGCCGATGCTGGCGTCCACGGCCACCGACCTGGGGGACGCCCTCGGCCGTCTCGGCGAGGCGGCGGTCGAGTGGAAGCTCGACGGCGTACGGGTGCAGGTGCATCGATCGGGATCGGAGGTCGCGGTCTTCACCCGCAGCCTCGACGAGATCACCGGACGGGTGCCGGAGGTGGTGGAGGCCGCGCTCTCGCTGCCGGTGCG
>JAVEEB010000314.1 GCA_030840665.1 Frankiaceae bacterium
TGACAAGGAGCCTGAGGTCAAGGCTCCGGACGGAATCACTCGCCAGGATCAATGACGCGGATACGCACCGCTCGGAACAGGGCCGGGGTCGCCTGCAACACAACAAGCTTCGGATCCGGTACGACGAGAAATCGCGGCTGAACGAGTGGCCGCAGCGGCTGGAGTCGCACGTCGGTCATGACCTCTTTCGCCGAGGTGGACTCACCCCCGAGGATCAGCGCGGTCAGTCCCTTCGCGTCGCCGAGAATCCGCACCGCGACGTCGGCGGCTTCGCTGAGTGCCTCTTTCACCTGGCCCTCGCGGCGGCGCGCGTAGCGGTGCTGCGACCAGCCACCGTTGGAGTTTCGCCCGTGGACGGTCTTCGAGCCGACCTTGCTGGCCTGCAGCGTCTGGCCGTCGAACACACCGGCCGCATACCCGCCGAGCCGGACGAGGAGCACCCCGACTCGGCGATCTGCGGCGGCGTGCGCGAGGAGGCCGCCGAACGCGGCGTCACCGTCGATCGTGAGCGGCGCGAACGGCACGTCGCACTCGGCGCGGGCACCGTCGGCGGCGACGACGTCGACGCGGTCCGGGGTGGCGGTCCAGGTGGTGGCGCCGTGCCGTTCGGCGAACCCGGCGAACCACTTGCCGAGTCGTTCGGGCGCGACGTCGACGTGCCGGCCGCCCCCGGCCGCCGGGCGGCTAGCCATGGGTCGTCCGCGAGGTGATCAAGGCGTCGAGCCCGTCCAGGATGCGTTCCAGCCCGAAGGTGAACTCGTCATCCGGATTGTCCGCGGCGTCGAACGTGCCCGCATTCACGACTGCGTGGACCTCAGGGAAAGCCTCCGGTGTGGTCAGGGAGAGCACCAGCCGGTTGTAGCCATTGAGGGCGTCATCGGGGGACAGATTGGCGGCCTCGAACGCCTCCCGGAGGTCGGCTTCGACGGTGGCCACGTTGCGGACGTAGCCACTGACGAGCAGGATCACCGACGGCTTTTCGGTGGCAGTCAGGGGTGTGCCACGCAGCAAGGCCAGACCTCGTTCGAACCAGGCGAGCTCATTGGGCGTGATCGGCGGGCCGGAGATCGGCACGCGCACCCCCCACGGGTGGCGCCGGAACGCCTTCAGCTCCGCCCACGCCCAGTTGCTCAGCCCTTTCCGCCAATCGGTGATGACGTCCGTAGGCGGCGGCCCGTAGGCGGCGTCGACCATGAGGAGCAGCAGTTCGTCCTTGGCGGCCACGTACCGGTAGAGCGACATCGTCGCCGTCCCGAGTTCCTTGGCGACGCGGGCCATGGATACGGCGCCCAGCCCTTCGGCGTCCGCAACCGCGATCCCCGCCTGCACGACGCGCTGCAGCGACAGTCCGGGCTTGGGTCCCTTCGATGGCCGATCGGTCAGACCCCACGCGGCGGCGATGCTCGCGGGAATTGACATGTCGCCGCCGGAGTCGGTCATCGCCTCGTTCTTCCTTCTGGGTTGACAGCATCCTAGGCGCTGCGTACATACTACGCAGTAACGCGTACGTCATACGCAATAATACGAGGAGCGGCGATGAATCGGCCTTTGGCCATCGAGATGTGCGGCGTCGTCAAGTCGTACAAGGGAATCCGTGTCCTGGACGGGATCGAGCTCGCCGTGAAATCGGGCAGCGTGTTCGCCCTGCTCGGCCCTAACGGCGCCGGGAAGACGACACTCGTCCGAATTCTGGCGACGCTGTCGACGGCTGATGCGGGCTCGGTGCGCGTCGCGGGCCTCGACGTCGTACGGAACCGGCGTCAAGTGCGGCAACTGGTGAGCCTGACCGGCCAGTTCGCGGCGGTCGACGAGCCGCTCACCGGCGATGAGAACCTGCGAATGGTGGGTCGCCTGGCGGGGCTGAGTTCGACGGAAGCGAGCACGCGGGCGAGCCAGCTGCTTGGCGAGTTCGACCTTGTGGACGCGGGGGCTCGTCGCGTCTCCACGTACTCGGGCGGCATGCGCCGCAAGCTCGACCTTGCCGCAAGTCTCGTCGTACAGCCGTCGGTTCTGTTCCTCGACGAGCCCACCACCGGCCTCGACCCGCGTAGTCGTCAGCAGATGTATGCGGTGGTTCGCGCGCTGGTGGCTGAGGGGGTCACCGTGTTCTTGACGACGCAATACTTGGAAGAGGCGGACCAGCTCGCCGACCAGATCGCACTCATCGACGCGGGGCGCATCGTTGCGCAGGGGGCCCCGGCGGAGCTGAAGAGCCGTGTTGCCGATCAGGTGCTATCCCTGACGATGAGAAGCGCCGGTGCGTTGGCGGATGCCGTTGCGGTGCTGGGATCTCGGGCGTCGCCGATGCCCGGGCTCTGCGTCGAGGTGGCGACCGATGGCAGCGCCCGCGACGTGCGCGCCCTGCTGGACACGGTCGACCCTGGTGGGCTGGGACTGGAAGCCTTCACGATCCGCAGCGCAACGCTTGATGACGTCTTTCTCGCCCTGACCGGGCGTGCGTCGGCACCCGCTCTCGAGGAGGCCTTGCATGTCTGAGGAAACACTGATCGCGCCCATCGGCGTGCTCGCGTTTCGTCACGCCTCGGTCCTCGCCGGCCGCTGCGCACGGATTTCGAGCCGCAACCTCGACGCGGTCATCATGTCGGTGATGCTGCCGGTCATGTTGCTGCTGATGTTCGTGTACCTGTTCGGCGGCGCACTCAACACGGGCGGGCGCTATCTGACGTACGTCATCCCTGGGGTCCTGCTCCTTTGTGCCGGCTTCGGCGCGGCGACGACGGCCGTGACGGTGAGCCAGGACATGACGAGCGGCATCATGGATCGGCTCCGGTCCATGAACGTTTCCGCTCCCGCGTTCCTGTCCGGCCACGTGGCGGCCAGCGTGGCGCGCAATGCGATGGCGACGGTATGCGTCAGCGCGGTCGCCGTCGCGATCGGGTTCCGGACGTCGTCGGGCGCGGCCCAATTGTTGTTGGCCATCGGCGTGCTCGCCGCGTACGTCGTGGCGATCTCGTGGCTCGCCGCGGCGGCGGGCCTACTGGCGAAGACGCCCGAGTCGGCGAACGGATTCACGTTCCTGTTCATGTTTCTGCCGTACGCGAGCAGCGCCTTCGTGCCCATTTCGACGATGCCCACGTGGATGCAGGGGTTCGCGCGCAATCAGCCTGTCACCCCGTTGGTGGAGACGATGCGGGGACTTCTTGTCGGGACGCCGGTGGGGAATGCGCCCGTGCGGGGCGCTCTGTGGTGCGTTGGCCTGCTGATCGTGTCGGTCGCCGGATCGGGTGTGCTGTTCCGGCGCCGTACGCGCTAGCCGTCGCTCGACATCCACAAAGGGGGACACAAAAAACGTTGTCCACATTGAGTTGTTGGCATTGCATGGCGTCACCGGCTTCGATAGACTCGAACACATGTTCGAACATGTCTCGGCAGTTGCCATTCGTGATGGCGTGCCGTCCTATCCGGTAACGATGCCGCAAATGGTCATGCGCGGCGCTGTCGAGACGGTGCTCGGGTCCTTCACTGCCGCTGAAATCCTGGCGGTGCTCGAGGAGGAGCCACCGTCGGAGCGCACGGTCATCTTGGCCTGCGCTGTCGGTCGTCGGACGCTGACCGCGAACGACAAGGCCGCACTCCTTGCCGTATGGGTTCGCATCGAGTCGTGGACGCTCGCGCAGGTGGACAAGGCGATCGTCGCTGTTGCCGGCTCCACACCGACCCCCGATGACTGGGGCAAGGATGAGGCCGCGCTGTGCATGCGGATGTCGACGGTGAGTGCGACTGGTCGAGTCGCGATGGCCCGGACCAGGCAGGGTCAGCTCGGGGGCATTGGCGCCGCGCTGGAGGCCGGGATTCTCCTGACAGGGCAGGCCTTCGACCTTGTCACCGCGGTGGGCTCGCTGTCGGACGACATTGCGGAGGCGGTTGTCGCCTCCGTGTTGCCGGGCGCAGATGGGACGACCCGCGCAGAGCTTCGGAAGGCGACAAGCAAGGCCGTCATCGCCATCGACCCGGACGGTGCGGCATCCCGTCACGTCGCCGCCAAACGGGACCGACGTGTGCGGCTGTATCCCGCTCCCGACAACATGGCAGATGTCATAGTGACGCTTCCGGCTTCAGAAGCCGAGACGGTGTTCCGCGCCCTGGACGCGAGGGCTCGCCGGGACATCGCGCAGGCAAGGGCGGCTGCGCTGGCGGCTGACCCCACGGCAGTCGTGCCACATGTCTCGCTCGACAACGCACGTGCGGACGCGCTTGTTGACTGGGCACAGACGCAGCTGGCCGACCCGGACCTGCCGCGGGCACAGGGCCGACGTGTCGAGCTGCGCGTCACCATGACGCTGCCTTGCTTGCTTGGCCTTGCCGAGCACCCCGCCTACCTGGAGGGCTACGGGCCCATCAGCC
Organism: Frankiaceae bacterium; assembly: GCA_030840665.1. Classification (GTDB taxonomy): domain Bacteria; phylum Actinomycetota; class Actinomycetes; order JAVEEB01; family JAVEEB01; genus JAVEEB01. Next base: position 4,366 of record JAVEEB010000314.1, read on the forward strand.
CAGACATCGCCCGCGAGCTGCTCCCGGAGGGGCGGCTGCGAAGGCTTGTGACCGACCCGGTGACTGGTCACCTTCTCGATGTCGGTCAGACGAGTTATCCACCACCACAAGCCATGGTCGACTTCGTCGTGACACGGGACGCGACGTGCATTCTTCGCGGCTGCTCGCGACCGGCTCGACATTGCGACCTCGACCATCGGGTTGAGTTCTCCCATGGCGGTTCGACGAGTTCCGAGAATCTGGCGTGCCTCTGCGAACGGCACCACACGATGAAGCACAAGGGCGGTTGGCGACTCGTCACGACCAGATTTGGCGATCTCGTCTTCATTAGCGCGGCCGGCCGCCGGTACCCCGTCGACCGGGAATCGGTCGACCCCTCGTTTGTCCGAGGTGCTGTCTGTAGCGACGTGCAAGGCGGGTCGGGCGTGCCGCACGTGCCGGGCGAGGTTGACACAGGGTCGCGTCTGCCGTCGCCGTCGCCTTTGTCGTCGGACGCGCACTACGACATGGACCCGCCGTTCTAGGGCGACAACCCGATTGACGAAGTTGTTGCTGGGGCCGCCCGCTGCCACGGGCGAAGAGCCAGTGGCGCGCGCCGCCTCCGGAGCAGGTCATCGCCCACACCAACCTCTATTGGCGATACCAGGAAGCACCGGGCCGGGTGGCCGGCGTCTCCGACACGAAGGACGAGACGTTCACCGGCCGAGTGGCGTCAGTCATCGGCGGGACGTTGGCGGTGCTTCTTGATTGATCCGCGGTGCTTCTTCGCTTCGATGCGGCGGGCGCGGGCGCCTGCGGAGGGTTTCGTCGGGCGGCGAGCCGCGGCCGGTGGTGCGATCGCGTCACGCAGCAGGAGGCAGAGCCGGGCAAGGGCCGCGTCGCGGTTGCGCAACTGCGAACGGTGTTCACTCGCGCTGATCGTCACGACACCGTCCACGAGGCGGGCTCCGAGCCGCTGCACCGCACGAGCACGCAAATAGTCAGGCAGGGTTGGGGAACGAAGCACGTCGTACGAGAGCTCGGCCTTGCTGTCCGACGTATTGACGCCCTGCCCACCCGGACCCGACGACCGCGAGAACCGCCACGACAGCTCGGCCTCGGGGATGACCAACCGGTCGTTGATGACGAGACCGTCGGTCACTGTTCTGCGAGCGAAGCGGGCGGCTCCGATTCCGCGGCAGCCGCGGGAGCCGCGGGAGCCGCGGGGAGCAGGGCGCGGATCTGAGCGGCGACGGCCGCCGGGTCGGCGCTGGAACGGGCGGCGGCAAAACCCAGCAGGTACGTCGTCAACGGCGCCGCCGTCCGGGTCACTCCGTGCGCAACATCACGCGCGAGGTCGAGGACAAGCTCGGTGTCTGCGGCCGGCAACCGCAGCGATTCCTGCACAGTGGCCAACCACTCGTCGAGGGTGCTCATCGTCGCTCCTTTGCGCGCGCCAGGTCATCCGGAGTGTCGCAGTCGAACCACGGCTCGCGCCCGCCGACACCCGCCAAGGAAATCATGTCGTACGACGCGCCGGTGAACAGCCGGCGCAGAGCAAGCCCCTCCACTGGCGACGCAGCGACGAGGCGGCGTAGCGCGTCGGTCCGCCAGGCCCCGCACAGCCATTGCGGGGCGCCGGCATCGTCAACGGCCACAGCCCCCGACTCGCGCACCCCGGAAATGAGTGCCCGGACGGTATCCGCGTCCACGAAGGGCAGATCGCCGGCCAGCACAACGACGAGGGGAGCGGTGACGAAGGCCAACCCGGCCGCCAACGCCGCCGCCGGACCGCCACCGACCGGCTCCTCGCGCGCCCAGACCACAGGCGTCAGCGTCGGCCGGCGCTCCCCGACGACGACGCGCGTCCCGGCGCCGACGACCGCGGCCAGTACCCGGTCGAGCAATGCAACGCCGGCTACGGTGAGGGCCGTCTTGTCGCCCCCACCCATCCGCCGGGAACTGCCGCCCGCGAGAACGATCGCGTCGTACCTCACTCCGGTAGCCTCGCCCCATGACTGACGTACGCCTCGTAGACATCCGCGACACGGAACTGTCCGTGGACGAGGTGCTCGCTGCGGTCCGCGATCCCGGCGCCGGCGGGCTCGCCTTCTTCGTCGGGGCGGTTCGTGACACCGACGAGGGCAAGTGCGTGCAGACGCTCGACTACGAGGCGCATCCCACGGCCAGTGACGAGCTGTGGCGCGTCATGCGCGACGTGGCCGACCGGCACGACGTCGTCGCCATCGCCGCGGTGCATCGCATCGGCCACCTCGAGATCGGCGACACGGCGGTCATCGTCGCGGCGTCGGCGGTTCACCGGCGCGAGGCCTTCGCCGCGGCTCATGACCTGATCGACACCCTGAAAGAAACGGTGCCGATCTGGAAGAAGCAGCGGTACGACGACGGCACCACGGACTGGGTCGGCTCGCCGTAACCCGGCCGGCG
>JAVEEB010000412.1 GCA_030840665.1 Frankiaceae bacterium
TCGTCGGCCCCAACGGGTCCGGCAAGTCGAACATCATCGACGCGGTCGCCTGGGTGCTCGGCGAGCAGGGCGCCAAATCGCTGCGTGGCGGCAAGATGGAGGACGTCATCTTCGCGGGCACGGCCGGGCGCCCGCCGCTCGGCCGGGCCGAGGTCGTCCTCACGATCGACAACACCGACGGCGCCCTGCCGATCGACTACACGGAAGTCACGATCAGCCGGCTCATGTACCGCTCGGGCGAGAGCGAGTACGCGATCAACGGCGCGACATGCCGGCTCCTCGACGTGCAGGAGCTCCTCAGCGACTCAGGCATCGGCCGCGAGCTGCACGTCATCATCGGCCAGGGGCAGCTCGACGCGATCCTGCAGGCGCGCCCGGAGGACCGCCGGGGCTTCATCGAGGAGGCCGCCGGCATCCTGAAGCACCGCAAGCGCAAGGAAAAGGCCCTCCGCAAGCTCGAAGCGATGCAGGCCAACCTTGCGCGGCTGACCGACCTCACCGGCGAGCTGCGCCGCCAGCTCAAGCCGCTCGGTCGGCAGGCGGAGGTGGCTCGGCGAGCCGCGGTGATCCAGGCGGAATGGCGCGACGCCCGACTCCGGCTGCTGGCCGATGACATGCTCACCCTGCGCGCGGACCTCGACCGCGAGGTGGCCGACGAGACGCTGGTCCGGGAACGACGCACGGCCGTGGAGACGGAGTTCGCCGACGTCCGTTCCAGGGAGACCGAGCTCGACGAGGCCTCCGTCAGCGACGCGCCGACCGTTACACGCGCCCAGGAGACCTGGTATCGGCTGAGTTCGCTGCGGGAGCGGCTCAACGGCACCGCATCGCTGGCCGCCGAGCGGCACCGGCACCTGTCGGCTCCGATCGAGGCCCCCACGCCCGGCCGCGACCCCGACGAGCTCGAAGCGGACGCCGAACGGGCTCGCAAGGAACAGGCGGGGCTCGCCGAACAGCTCGAGGTCGACCGGGCCACGCTCGCCGCCACCTCCGCCCAGCGGCTCGAGGTCGAACGCCAACTCGCCGCCGAGGACCAGCGACTGCGCGACGCCGCGCGCGCCATCGCCGACCGACGGGAGGGGCTCGCCCGCCTCAGCGGTCAGGTCGGCGCGCTCCGCAGCCGAGCGCACGCCGCCGAGGACGAGATCGGGCGGCTGTCCGTCGCGTTGACCGAGGCGCACACCCGGGCGGAGCGGTCCCGCACCGACTTCGCGACCCTCGAGTCGCAGATCGCCGGGCTCGACGCCGGCGAGATCGACCTCGACACGCGGCACGAGCGCGCCGTCGGCCGCCTGGCGTCCGCCGAGGCCGAGCTGACCCGCCTGCAGGACGAGGAGCGCACGGCCGAGCGGGAGCGCACCGGCCTGTCCGCGCGCGTGGAGGCGCTGGAACTCTCGCTGCAGCGGAGGGACGGCGCTGGCCTCCTTCTCGAAAGCGGTGAGTATGGCGTCCTCGGCACCGTTGCGCAGGTCGTCCAGGTCCAGCACGGGTACGAGGCGGCGATCGCTGCGGCCCTGGGTGCCGCCGGCGAGGCGGTCGCGGTGCGCTCGCTCGAGGACGCCCTCGCCGCCCTCGCCCGTCTCAAGGCGGACGAGGCGGGCCGCGTCGACCTCCTCGTCGGTGGGGGCTCGGGCTCGGGAAACGCGTTGCCGGCGGCTCCCGCCCGTGCCCGGTGGGCCATCGACCTCGTTACGGTGCTCGAGGTGCTGCGGCCCGCCGTCGCCGTGCTCCTCGACCGCGTCGCCGTGGTGGACGATCTGGAGGCGGCGCGGGTCGTCGTACAAGGGAATCCTGATGTTCGTTGCGTGACGCGGGACGGCGACTCCCTCGCGGTCTCGCGCGCCGCGGGCGGTTCGGCGGCCGGACCGAGCTCCATCGAGGTGCAGGCCGCGGCCGACGAGGCCGCCGAGCAACTCACGGCCGCCACCCACCGGGTCGAACGGCTGCGCTTCGCCGCCGCGGCCGCCGCCGAGGAGAGGTCCGCCGCCGCCGCTGACGTCGATGCCGCGCTGCATCAGCTGAACGTCTCCGACGCGGAACTCACAGCGATCTCCGAGCAGTTGGCGCAGCTGGGCTCCGCCGCGCGTGCGGCCGCAGCCGAGGCCGAGCGGCTAGAACGTGGCCGGCGGGCCGCGGAAGAGGCCCGCGACCGCGACGTCGCCGGCCTGGCCGAGCTGGAACAGCGCCTGCTGGCCGCTGAGGACCTGCCGAGCGACACGGAGCCCGACACGGCCGAGCGTGACCGGTTGTTCGTCGCCGTCGGGCAGACCCGGTCCACGGAGATGGATGCCCGCCTCGCGGTGCGGACGGGCGAGGAGAGGGTGCGCTCCCTCGGCGACCGGGCGGCGGCCTTGGCGCGTTCGGCCGCCAACGAGCGCGCGGCCCGCGATCGGCACGCGGTGCTGCGCGAGCGACGGGGACGCGAGGCGGCCGTCGCGGGCGCCGTCGCGGCCGGGGCACAACAGGTCCTGGCGTACCTGGAACGCTCGCTGGCAGTGGCGTCAGCGGAACGCAGTGAGGCCGAGCGGGTCCGCAGCGCGCGCGAAGGCGAGTTGCTGGCCGTCCGCGCCCGCAGCCGGGCGCTCGCCGCCGAGCTGGAGTTGCTGACCGACGCCGTGCACCGCGACGAGGTGGCAAAAGCCGAGCACAGGCTACGAGTTGAGCAGCTCGAGACGAAGGCCGTCGAGGAGTTCGGGGTGCCGGCCGACGTGCTCGCGGCCGAGTACGGGCCGGAGGTTTTGGTGCCGCCTGCCGCGGACGCGCCGGAGGGGACCGAGGCGATTCCCTACGAGCGGCGGGCGCAGGAGCAGCGAGCCGCGGCAGCCGACCGGCAGCTCACGTTGCTCGGCAAGGTCAACCCCCTCGCGCTGGAGGAGTTCACGGCGCTCGAGGAACGGCACACGTTCCTGCAGACCCAACTCGACGACCTGCGCGACACGCGCCGGGACCTGATGACGGTCGTCCGCGACGTGGACGAGCGGATCGAAGAGGTCTTCACGTCGGCGTACGAGGACGTGGCCCGCGAGTTCGAGGTCGTCTTCCAAGTCCTCTTCCCGGGCGGCGCCGGCAAGCTGATCCTCACCGACCCGGGCAACATGCTCACGAGCGGTATCGAGATCGAGGCGCGCCCGCCCGGCAAGAAGATCAAGCGGCTGTCACTGCTGTCCGGCGGCGAGCGCTCGCTGACCGCGGTCGCGCTGCTGGTGGCCATTTTCCGGGCGCGGCCTTCGCCGTTCTACATCCTGGACGAGGTCGAGGCGGCCCTCGACGATCGCAACCTCGGCCGCCTGCTCGACCTGCTCGCGGGTCTCAAGGACAGCTCGCAGCTGATCATCGTCACGCACCAGAAGCGGACGATGGAGATCGCCGACGCGCTGTACGGCGTGAGCATGCGCGGCGACGGGGTGACGACGGTTATCGGCCAGCGACTGCGCGACGCGCAACCGGACGGCGAGCCGGCGGCGGTCTGACGTGACGCCAGGTCACCCGAGTGACATGGGCCTCACGGTGTACCGGCATGCTCGACGCGTAGCTGTCCGGTCGAACTCCGACCGGGCCGGAAGGGACTACCGCTCGTGACCACCGCCATCATCATCATCGCCCTGGTTGTGCTGCTGCTCGGGGGAGCCGGACTCGTCGGCACCCGCACCCGCAGGCGTCGGAGCCTTTCGCAGCCGAGCCAGGTCCAGCGGATCCCGCGCACGACCGACTCGCCGCTGCTGGACACGACGACGTCGGCCGATGTCGCACCGGCCGCCGAGGACCGTGACACGAGCCCCACCTCGCTGGTCGATGGCCCGGTCAGCCCGGGCGTCCTCGCGGGGGCACCAACGCTGGACGTCCCCGAGCCGTCGGCGGGCCGGATGGTGCGCCTGCGCTCGCGGCTCTCCCGGTCGGAAGGCGCACTCGGTCGCGGGCTCCTCGCCCTGCTCTCGCGCGACGTCCTCGACGAATCCGTGTGGGACCAGGTGGAAGAGACCCTGATCACCGCTGACATCGGGGTCGCCCCGACCCAGGAGATCGTTGCGTCACTTCGTACGAAGGTCCGGGTCCTCGGCACCCGGTCCCCGGACGAGCTGCGCAGCCTGCTGCGGGCGGAACTCGTCGCCGCCATCGGCGCCGACACGGACCGCAGCCTCCGGACGGCCGCGCACGACGGCCGGCCCGCGATCGTGCTGGTCGTGGGTGTCAACGGCACCGGCAAGACAACCACGTGCGGGAAGCTGGCCAGGCTGCTCGTCGCCGACGGGCGCCAGGTGCTGCTGGGGGCTGCCGACACCTTCCGCGCCGCCGCCGCCGACCAGTTGGCGACGTGGGGCTCACGGGTGGGCGCAGACGTGGTGCGCGGGCCCGAGGGCGGCGACCCGGCGTCGGTTGCCTTCGAGGCCGCCAAGCGCGGGATAGAGGTGGGCGTCGACACGGTGGTCATCGACACCGCCGGGCGGCTGCACACGAAGTCCGGGCTCATGGACGAGCTCTCGAAGGTCAAGCGGGTCGTGGAGAAGCAGGCGACGATCGACGAGGTCCTGCTGGTGCTCGATGCGACCACCGGTCAGAACGGTGTCGCACAGGCCAGGGTGTTCACCGAGGCCGTCGACGTCACCGGGATCGTGCTCACCAAGCTCGACGGCACGGCCAAGGGCGGCATCGTCATTTCCGTCCAGCGCGAGCTCGGCGTCCCGGTGAAGTTGATCGGGCTCGGCGAGGGCCCGGACGACCTGGCGCCGTTCGATCCCTTGGCGTTCGCGGACGCGTTGCTCGGCGAGGTATAGCCCGCCGACCGGCCTTCGGGGCGCCTGCGAGAGAGGCCCTGCGAGGCGTCGGAAACCTGCGCGTAACGCGATAGGCGCCCTTATTCACCGGCGGGAAACAATCCACGCGACCCGTCGAAATGCGCAAGCTCGACAGTCACTCCCAAGACACAGCGAGACAACGACGTCCGGTGTCATCAACCGCTTCGTTCGCAACCAGGAGTGACATGTATCTACCCTTTGCAGACGCCGCCGCGCCGGTGCTCGACACCGGCAACACGACGTGGATGATGGTCTCCGCTGCGTTGGTCCTGCTGATGACCCCCGGCCTGGCCTTCTTCTACGGAGGCATGGTCCGCGGCAAGAACGTCCTCGCAATGCTCATGCACAACGTGATCTGCATGGGCGTCCTCAGCATCCTGTGGGTCTTCGGCGCCTACAGCCTCGCCTTCAACGGCGGCGGCGAAGGCATCTACAGGTTCATCGGCAAGTTCGACCTCAGCCTCCTGTCGGGCAACCCCGACACCGGCGGCGCGGTCCTGCAGGCGACCCTCTACCCGACGATCGTCTTCGCGGCCTTCCAGCTGACGTTCGCGATCATCACCCCCGCCCTCATCTCCGGCGCCATCGCCGAGCGCGTGCGCTTCGCTCCGTTCGTCGCCTTCGTCACTATCTGGGCCGTCGTCGTCTACGCGCCGATCGCCCACTGGGTCTGGGGCGGCGGCTGGCTGGCACAGTTCGGCGCTGTCTGGAATGTCGCGGCAGACGGGACACGATCGATCGCACAGCTCGGCGTCGAGGACTTCGCCGGCGGCACCGTCGTCCACATCAACGCCGGCATCGCTGCCCTCGCACTGATCCTCATCGTCGGCAAGCGCATCGGGTGGCG
>JAVEEB010000395.1 GCA_030840665.1 Frankiaceae bacterium
GGCACCGGACAGCTGACGCAGCGTCGTACGGAAAGCAAGAAGCGCCTGCCCCTGCGCCTCGCACACGAGATGGCCGACCCGGTCGCGGAGCACCGCGTCCACCGCCGGAAGCGCTGCCACGTCGGACAGCACGTCCTCCACGCCGCGGCCGAACGGCGAACCCGCGCTCATCGCCACCCGCTCGTTGGCCAGCGTGGTGCGCGCCAGCTTCCAGCCGTGCCCGATCTCACCGACCACCATGTCGTCCGGCACGAACACGTCGTCGAGGAAAACCTCGTTGAACGCCGCCCGCCCGGTCAGCTCGCGCAGCGGACGCACCTCCACGCCATGCGTCTTCATGTCGACCAAAAAGTAGCTGATGCCCTTGTGCCGGTCCGGGCCCTTGCCGGTGCCGTCGGTGCGGGCCAGCAGGATCGCCCAGTCGGCGACGTCGGCCATGGACGTCCAGACCTTCTGCCCGCTGATCCGCCAGCCGCCGTCGGTCCGCTCGGCGCGGGTCTGCAGGCTGGCGAGGTCCGAGCCCGCACCGGGCTCGCTGAACATCTGGCACCACACGATCTCGCCACGCAGCGTGGGCCCGACGAACTTCTCCTGCTGGTCCGGTGTGCCATGGGCGATGAGGGTCGGCGCCGCCCACGCGCCGATGATGAGGTCAGGACGCTGCACACCGGCGGCAGTGAACTCCTCGTCGATGACCAGCTGCTCCACCGCCGTCGCGTTGCGACCCCACGGCTTGGGCCAGTGCGGCATCAGGTAGCCGGCATCAGCGATCGCGACGGGGTCCGGACCGCCGGCGAGAAACGCGCGCACCTCGTCCCGCACCGGCGCCGTGTCGTCCCCGAGGTCGAGCTGCAGCCGGCGCCGTGCACCGGCCAGTGCGAGATCGGCCACCCGTCCCCGCCACGTCGCAGGGTCACCCACCAGCGCGCGCAGCGAAAGAGCTCTTTTGAGTACGACGTGGGCGTCGTGCTCCCACGTGTAGCCGATGCCGCCGAGGACCTGCAGGCAGCTCTTCGCGTTGTCGATCGCGCCCTCGACCGCGACGGCGACCGCTGCGGCTGCCGCGAGGTCGCGGTCCGGACCCGGCGGCTCGTCGAGGGCGCGCGCGCCGTCCCACGCCACCGCTGCCGCCTGCTCGGCCCGCACCAGCATGTCGGCGCAGGTGTGCTTGACCGCCTGGAAGGCGCCGATCGGACGGCCGAACTGCTCGCGGGTCTTGGCGTAGGACGTGGCGGTCTCGAGCGACCAGCCGGCCAAGCCCGAGGCCTCGGCCGCGACGAGTACACCGGTGACCAGCTGCACCTCCGACAGCATCAACCCGGGCAGCAGCCGGGCCGCCGGCACGGTCACCCGGTCGAGCGTCACCTCCGCCGGCCGCCGGGTGCCGTCGAGGCCCGACAGCGGCGTCACTGCCGCCGCCTCGGCGTCGAGGACGAACCACACCTCGCCGTCCGGGCCCTGCGCGCCGAGGACCAGGACGTCCGCCAACCCGCCGCCCAGCACCGGCCGCACCGTCCCGCTGACCTCGATGCCGTCGGCAGTCGCGACAGCTGCCAGCCCACCCAGCGTCAGGGCCACCGCCCCCGTCGCCGTGCCGTCCGCGAGACCGGGCAGCAGCTCCTTGGCCGGAGTGCCGCCGGTCTTCGACAGCAGCATCGAGGCGAAGACCGTCGGCAGCGAGGGGCCGTGCGCGAAGGCCTTGCCGAGCTGCTCGACGGCGACAGCCAGCTCCACGGCGCCGGCCCCCGAGCCGCCCGACTCCTCGGCGACGTGCAGGCCCAGCAGGCCCTGCCGGCCGAGGTCGGCGAACCACTCCGGACGGGCCGGCTCGCCCTCCAGCGCGGCCCGCGCGCTGGCCCGCAGACCGGCCCGCTCCGCCCAGCCCTGGACCGACGCGGCCAGCGCCTCGTGGTCCTCGCTGACGCCGATGGCCATCGCCCGTTGCCTCCCGCCGGATGTGGGCGGATACTAGAACACGTTCTCATCGTGGTGCCAGTTCCGGGACGCTCGGAGTCGGGCATGTCAGGCGGAGAACGGGTAGAACCGGTGCTAGTTTCGCCCTCCCGGGGCGACAGCGAGAGGCGGATGGCGTGGCGGCACCCAGTACGGCCAGCACCACTGGCCCGACGGCCGCGACGGAGCCCGAGACCTCGGCGCAACGCGCCCGCCGCGCGCGCATCATCCAGGCCACCCTCGCCCTCGCCAGCCGTGGCGGCTACGAAGCCGTCCAGATGCGCGAGGTGGCCGAGCGGTCAGAGGTCGCGCTCGGCACGCTCTACCGCTACTTTCCCTCCAAGGTGCACCTGCTCGTGTCAGCGATGGCACACGAGCTCGAGCGCATGCGAATCCGGTTGCAGCGCAAGGCGATCCCCGGCGAGACCCGCCAGCAGCGCGTGTCCTACGTCCTGGAGCGCTCTACCCATTCGCTCCAGCGCGATCCCAACCTCACCGAGGCGCTGGTGCGGGCGATGATGGCCGCCGACGCGACCGTCGCCCAGGAGGTCACCGGGGTCCGCAACCAGATGGCCGACCTGATCATCCAGGCCATGCGGGAGGGCGCAGCGCCCACCGCGGAGGACGAGGCCTACGCCGGCATCCTGCAGGACGTCTGGTTCGCCAGGCAGATCGCGTGGCTGGGCGGCCGCGTCAGCAGCGAGGAGATCTGGGACGACATCGAGCAGGCCATCGCGCTGGTCCTGCGCGACTGACTGCTGGAAGTTACGGGTTCAGCGTCGCCGTCGGCGCGGGCGCCGTCGTACCACCGTTGGCAGCCTCGTTCTCGGCCGCCTCACGCTCGGGGCTCTCGGCCGCCTCGTGCGCCGGGTCCTCGTTCGAGCCACCGCGGAAGCCACCGCCGAAGCCACCGGGCCCACCACCGTGGTGGCCGAAGTCGGCAGTGCCGTTGTTCTCCGCTGCCTCGCGCTCGGCGCTCTCGCCGGCCTCGTGCGCCGGGTCCTCATTGCTGTGCGGCGTCCCGGCGGTGCCGGACTCGGTGGTCGGCGACGGGCTCGGCGTGGCCGCGTTGGCGGTGCCGAACAAGGTCGCGCCGACGGCCCCACCCGCGATGGACAGGGCGACGATTCCGGCGGCGGCGAGGGCTGAGCGAACAGACATGGGAGCACCCTCGGACAACGATCCAGACGGCGCACCCTCAGACAGCCCCTCGAAACTGTCAGGAACCACGGGCGAGCCTGTGAATGTGCTGCCAGTTCCGGGGTTACTTCTTGTAGTAGTACGGCCCGTCACAGCGGAAGCCCTTGTCAGGGCTCACGCGTTGCCACTTGCCGCCCTTGACGACGGTCAGGATCCAGCAGGTCGGCGGTTTCTTCCC
>JAVEEB010000402.1 GCA_030840665.1 Frankiaceae bacterium
AGCGCATCATCGCGGCCGTCTCGATCCCCGTCATGGCGAAGGCCCGCATCGGCCATTTCGTCGAGGCGCAGGTGCTGCAGTCGCTCGGCGTCGACTACATCGACGAGTCCGAGGTGCTCAGCCCCGCCGACGAGGCGCACCACATCGACAAGTGGAATTTCACGGTGCCGTTCGTGTGCGGCGCGACCAACCTGGGCGAGGCCCTGCGGCGCATCGGCGAAGGCGCCGCGATGATCCGTTCCAAGGGCGAGGCTGGCACCGGCAACGTCGTCGAAGCAACGCGGCACATGCGTGCACTGCGAGCGGGCATCCGTCGCCTGGCCGTCCTCGACGAGACCGAGTTGTACGCCGCCGCCAAGGATCTGCAGGCGCCCTACGAGCTCGTGAAGGAAGTGGCCGACAACGGCGCACTTCCCGTCGTGCTGTTCACGGCCGGCGGCATCGCCACCCCCGCGGACGCGGCGATGATGATGCAGCTCGGCGCCGAGGGCGTCTTCGTGGGCTCGGGCATCTTCAAGTCCGGCGACCCGGCCAAGCGGGCCGAGGCAATCGTCAAGGCCACCACGTTTTTCGACGACCCCGACGTCATCGCCAAGGTCTCGCGCGGACTCGGTGAGGCGATGGTCGGCATCAACGTCGAGGACATGCCCGTGCCGCATCGTCTCGCTGATCGCGGCTGGTAGTTCTTTCTTCCGTCGTACGACGAAAGGAAGTTCATGCCCCGCACCGTTCTCGTCGTGCCCACCGGTCACGGCGTCGGCCTCACCTCGGTCTGCCTGGGCCTCATCCGCGCCCTTGATCGCATCGAGGTGCCCGCCGGCTTCTACAAGCCCTTCGCGCAGCCGTGGCACGGGACTGGCCCCGACGGCTCGACCGCGCTGGTCCGCCTGATCGGCGACCTGGATCCGCCCGACCCGTTTTCCCAGTCCACGCTGGACGAAGCGCTCGGGCTCGGCCGCATCGACGAGCTCATGGAGCGGGTCGTCGCGACGGCCTCGTCCGTGCTGGCGACCTGCGACGTGGTCATCGTCGAGGGTCTCGTGCCGGGGCCGGACCAGGTCTATTCGCAGCGGGTCAACCTCGCGCTGGCCAAGGCGTTGGACGCCGACGTCGTGCTGGTGGCGGCGGCAGGCGGGTCGGCGGACGACGTCGCGGCGGAGACCTCGATCGTCGCGGCGACGTACCGGGCCGGCGAGGACGTCCGCGTCATGGGCACGGTCGTCAACCGGGTGCCGTCCGCGGCCGATGCCGAGGCCTACGCCGTCGCGCTCAAGGCACGCGGGCTGGCGCTCGTGGGCTGCGTACCGCTCAATCCGTTGCTGGCGCACGCGCGGGTGCTCGACCTCGCTCGCGCCCTCGGGGCGACCGCGCTGGCCGAAGGGGACTGGGCGAGCCGCCGGATCTCGGGCACCGCGATCCTCGCGCGTTCGGTCCCGGGGTTGCTGTCGGCGATCGAGGACGGCCGGCTGCTGGTGTTTCCCGGTGACCGCTCCGACGCGCTCATGGCGGCGGCGCTCGCCGTCCTCGGCGGCACCCGGATCGCGGCGATCCTGCTGACCGCGGGGGTGCGGCCCGACCCGGAGGTGTGGGAGCTGATGCGCCCGGCACTCGATACCGGGCTGCCGGTCCTGCTCGTCGAATCCATGACGTACGGCGCCATTTCCGAGGTGCTGCACGTCAACCCCGAAGTGGCGATCGACGACGTGGAGCGTGCCGGGGACGTCGCCACAGCCGTCGCCGACGCGCTCGACGAGGGCTGGCTGCGCCAGCTGGGGGATGCGGCCACCCACCGGCGGTTGTCGCCCGCGGCGTTCCGCTACCGCGTCGCGTCGATGGCGTCAGCGGCCCGCAAGCGCATCGTGCTGCCGGAAGGCGCGGAGCCGCGGACGTTGCAGGCGGCCATCGAATGCGTGCGCCGCGGCATCGCCGACTGCGTGCTCCTCGCGTCGCCTGCCGAGGTCGACCGCGGGCTGCGAGCGCTGGGCCTCAGCCTGGTGGACGGGATCACGATCGTGGACCCCGCCGCGGTGGCGGAGAGCTACGTGCCGCAGCTCGTCGCGCTGCGTGCCCACAAGGGGATGACCGAGGGCATGGCCCGCGAGCAGCTCGGCGACACGGTCATGCTCGGCACGCTGATGCTGCAGGCCGGCGAGGTCGACGGCCTCGTCTCCGGCGCGGTGCACACCACGGCCCACACGGTGCGCCCGGCGCTGCAGCTCATCAAGACGGCTCCCGGCGCCGCGTTGGTCTCCAGCGTGTTCTTCATGTGCCTGCCGGACCAGGTCGTCGTGTACGGCGACTGTGCGGTCAACCCCGACCCGACCGCGGCGCAGCTCGCCGACATCGCCTTGCAGAGCGCCGCGTCGGCGGAGCTGTTCGGGATCGAGCCGCGCGTGGCGATGCTCTCGTACTCCACCGGGTCGTCCGGTGAGGGTTCGGACGTGCAGAAAGTCGTGGAGGCAACGCAGATCGCGCGCTCGTTGCGGCCGTCCCTGGCCATCGACGGCCCCTTGCAGTACGACGCGGCGGCCATCGCCTCGGTGGCCAAGTCGAAGCGGCCGGACTCGCCGGTGGCCGGGCGCGCGACGGTCTTCATCTTCCCGGACCTCAACACGGGCAACACGACCTACAAGGCGGTGCAGCGAGGGGCGGACGTGATCAGCGTCGGCCCGATGCTGCAAGGGCTGGCCAAGCCCGTGAACGACCTCTCGCGCGGCGCCCTCGTCGAGGACATCGTCTACACGATCGCGCTGACGGCGGTCCAGGCCGCCGCAGGTGCGGCCTCGAGCGCTGCCGCGGCCGACGCCGTGTCAGGAGCGCAGCTCGGGGCAACCGTCTGATGCAGCCAGTGATCGGCATCTTGGGGTTGCAGGGCGACGTCCGCGAGCACGCGCGGGCGCTCGACGCGTCCGGGGCGCGGGCGGTGACGGTGCGCCGGCCCGAGGAGCTCGACGGCCTCGACGGCATCGTGATCCCCGGCGGCGAGTCCACGACCATGGGCAAGTTGCTCGTGACCTTCGAGCTGCTGGAGCCGTTGCGGGTGGCCGTGCGGGCGGGCCTGCCGGCGTACGGGTCCTGCGCCGGGATGATCCTGCTGGCCGACTCGGTGCTGGACGGCACGATAGGTCAGCCGACGATCGGCGGGCTCGATGTCGTCGTACGACGGAATGCTTTTGGCAGGCAGATCGACTCGTTCGAGGCGGACGTCCAGATCGACGGAATGGCGGGGGCGGCGGTGCGCGCGGTGTTCATTCGCGCCCCGGCTGTGGAGAGCGTGGGCGCCGGGGTGACGGTCATCGGGCGCGTCGAGGCGGTCAGGCACGAGGCCGCAGCCCCGCACGTCGGTAGGATCGTCGCGGTGCGGCAGGGCAACCTGCTCGCCACGGCGTTCCACCCCGAGCTCACCGGCGACACGCGCGTGCATCGCCTGCTGGTCGACCTCGCGCGTGGCATCAACAGTGGGCACGGCGACGAGGAGCAGCGATGAGCGGCCATTCCAAGTGGGCGACGACGAAGCACAAGAAGGCGGTCGTCGACGCCAAGCGCGGCAAGCTGTTCGCCAAGATGATCAAGAACATCGAGGTCGCGGCCCGCACCGGTGGCGGTGACATGGCCGGCAACCCGACGCTGTTCGACGCTGTCTCCAAGGCCAAGAAGTCCTCGGTCCCCAACGACAACATCGACCGGGCGATCAAGCGCGGCTCGGGCGCCGAGGCCGGCGGGGTCAACTACGACTCGATCACGTACGAGGGGTACGGGCCTGGCGGCACCGCGATCCTCGTGGAATGCCTTACGGACAACCGCAACCGGGCGGCGTCCGAGGTGCGGGTGGCGTTCAGCCGCAACGGTGGCAACCTCGCCGACCCCGGCTCCGTCGCGTATCTCTTCGCCCGCAAGGGGATCGTCCTCGTTCCGAAGGGCGCCTTGACCGAGGACGACGTGCTTCTGGCGGTCCTCGACGCCGGCGCGGAAGAGGTCAACGACCGCGATGACATGTTCGAGGTCGTGAGCGAGGCGACCGACACGCACGCGGTGCGGGTCGCTCTGGAGGCCGCGGGCATCGCGGTGGAGTCGGCCGACATCGAGTTCCGGGCGAGCATGACCGTGGAGCTCGACGACGACAACGGCCGCAAGGTGCTCAAGCTGGTGGACACCCTGGAGGACTCCGACGACGTCCAGAACGTGTGGGCGAACTTCGACGTCAGCGACGAGCTGCTCGAGTCCCTCTAGGCCTGTGGCGCAACCTGTGCAGCGGAAGTGGTCACCGGTGACCACTTCTGCTGCACAGGTGGGCACGGATCACCCGAGGCACCCACGGCGCGCCGGGGTCGACCTCCGCCGCCCGAAGACGGCGCCCCGGTAACGTGCCAC
>JAVEEB010000416.1 GCA_030840665.1 Frankiaceae bacterium
GTGCGAACGAACAACTCGGTGTGCGGCGCGTTCCGGGGCTTCGGCGCGAACCAAGCGCAGTTCGCGATGGAGGGCGCGCTCGATCGTTTGGCCGAGCAGATCGGCATCTCCGGGTGGGAGTTGCGGGCGCGCAACGTGATCGAGCCGGGGGTCGTCTGGGGTCCTGGCCAGATCATGGACGACGGCTGTCGAGGCGCGCGCCGGTGCCTCGAAGCGGTGAAGCCCGTGTACGACGCCGCGATCGCGGCGAACAAGGCCGTGGGTGTCGGCCTCGGGCTCAAGAACTCGGGTCTGGGCAACGGGCTGCGCGAGGTCACCAAGGCCGTGGTGCGCTTCGAAGCGGACGGCACCGTCGAGGTGCGGCACGGCTGGACCGAGATGGGCCAGGGGGTGCACACCGTCGCCGCGCAGGTGGCGATCGAAGAGCTGGGCATCGCGCCCGACCGGCTGCGCGTCGTGGTCGACACGACCCGCGAGCTCGGGTTCGGCCAGACGACCGGGTCGCGCGGCACGCTGATGGGCGCCGGGGCAGTGGCGTCCGCGTGTCGTGCGGCCAAGGAGGCCGACTGCGCCGTCGGCGTCGACCATGTCGGCGAGTACGTCGTCGACTGGACCGACAGCATCGACGCGCCGGTCGAGAATCCCATGATCCACTCGACCTTCGGTTACGCCGCGCAGGTGGTCATCATCGATCGTGACACGGGCGCGATCGAGCGGGTGGTGGCCGCGCACGACGTGGGCCGCGCCGTGAACCCGTTGCAGTGCATCGGCCAGATCGAAGGCTCCGTGCACATGGGCCTGGGGTACGCGCTGACGGAGGACTTCCCGTGTGACGACGAGGGTCGTCCGCTCGTGACGACGCTTCGTGGCCTCAACATCATCCGTCCGAAGGACGTGCCGCCGATCAACGTGCTGCTGGTCGAGGAGCCGCAGCCGAACTCGCCGTACGGCATCAAGGGCGTCGGCGAGATCGGTCTCGTCCCGACCGCCGGCGCGGTCGCGGCGGCACTGCACGATCTCGACGGCGAGTGGCGCAACCGGTTGCCGATGACCCGTCCATGACCGCCACCACGCCTGGCCTCGTCAACGCGCACCACCACCTGTACTCCACGCTGGCGCGCGGCATGCCGGCACCGCCGAAGGCGCCCACCACCTTCTCGGAGATCCTCGAGCAGGTGTGGTGGCGGCTCGACCGGGCGCTCGATCTCGAGATGATCCGGTGGTCGGCGCTGCTCGGCGCGGTGGAGGCGTTGGAGCGCGGGACGACCGCCATCATCGATCATCACTCGTCGCCGAACGCGATCGACGGGAGCCTCGACGTCATCGCCTCCGCGTGCGCGGAGGTCGGCGTGCGGGTGTCGTGCTGCTACGAGGTGACCGACCGCAACGGCATCGATGGCGCGAAGGCGGGGCTGGCCGAGAACGAACGCTTCCTCCGCAGCGGGGGCAACGGCTATGTCGGCGCGCACGCGTGCTCGACCCTGTCCGACGACACCCTCGACGCCGTGTGCGGTGTGGCGGCCGATGTGCGCGCCGGTGTGCACATCCACGTGGCCGAAGCCGAGATCGACAGCAACGCGGGCCTGCGGCTCGAAAATAGAACCGACGACCGTTGGTTGCTGGCCCATTGCGTGCACCTCGACCGGCCGTTGCCGGGGACCGTGGCGCACAACCCTCGCTCGAACTTGAACAACGCCGTTGGCTACGGCCGTCCGGCTCGCTTCGAACGTGTCGTGCTCGGCAGCGATGGCATCGGCTCGGACATGCTCGCCGAGTTCGCGCTCGCCTTCGTCGTGCAGCGGGCGGACGACGTCCTCGCGACGCCGGAGCTCGCGTGGTCGTGGCTGACGGCCGGCGCGGACTTGATGCCCGCAGTGCTCGACGATGTCGTGACGTGGTCCCACGATCCGATCGACCCCTGGCAGGTCGCCTACACGCCAGGCATCCGGCCGGTACGCGTCCAAGTCGACGGAGAGATCGTGCTCGACGATGGCGGCCCGACCCGTGTCGACTCGATCGAGATCAGAGCGCGCGCCCGTGAAGAAGCCCAGCGGTTGTTCCGGCGGATGGAGGCGCTCGACTGATGCAGCGGCTCGGGCTGTATCTCCAGGACGCGCACCCGTTGCGCGACGGGATGCGCTTTGCCCAGCACGCCGAGGCGGCCGGGTTCGAGGCGGTGTGGCAGGCGGAGAGTCGCCTCGTGCGCGAGGCGACTGTGCCGCTGGCCGCATACGGCGCGGTCACCGAACGCGTGAAGCTCGGCTCGGGCGTCGTGTCGATGTGGGTGCGCAACCCGGCGTTCCTGGCCGCAACGTTCGCCACGCTCGACGATCTCGCGCCGGGCCGCGTGATCCTCGGTATCGGCGCTTGGTGGGACCCCCTGGCCCGCAAGGTCGGGGTGTCGCGGGACCGTCCGCTGCGGGCCATGCGCGAGGTCGTCACGGTCGTCCGGGCGCTGCTGGCGGGCGAGACCGTCACGTTCGATGGCGACTTCGTCCACCTCGACGGCGTCGAG
>JAVEEB010000446.1 GCA_030840665.1 Frankiaceae bacterium
CAGGCGCACCGCAACCCCGGCTTCGAGAACGTGACGACGTACCACCCGACTTTCTTGTACGAGTCGTTGTGGTGCATCGGTGTCGGCCTGCTCGTGCTGTGGGCCGACCGCCGGTTCCGGTTGGGGGGCGGCCGGGCCTTCTGGCTGTACGTCGCTGCCTACACCGCCGGGCGCGGCTGGATCGAGTCGCTGCGGGTCGACAACGCCCACCGCTTCTTCGGGCTTCGCCTCAACGACTACGTCAGCGTGGCCGTTTTCGTCCTCGCGGTCGTCATGCTCATCCGGCTCAAGGATCGGCACTCGGACGATCCCGACGAGCTCGCCAGTGTGACCGGGCCGGTTGCCCCCGACGACGGCGAAGACAGCGACGCCGAAGCGCCGCTGGACGACGCTCCGCTGGCCGCCGACGGCGCGGACGAGCCTGCCGCGGAGTCGCTGCCCAGCCACACCGATTAACCTGGTGAGGTGAGCATCGATACCAACAAGCCCGCCGGTTCGCCGGAGATTCACCACACCCATCGCAATGTGACGGGTGGTTGGCTCCGTCCGGCCGTGTTCGGGGCCAGCGACGGCTTGATTTCGAACTTCGCCCTGCTCAGTGGTGTCGCCGGCGCACACGCGTCCGCCCACACGATCTCGGTCACGGGCATCGCCGGCCTGATCGCCGGCGCCTTCTCCATGGCCGCCGGGGAATGGGTGTCCGTGGCGTCGCAGACGGAGCTCGTGCGTGCGGAGATCGACATCGAAAAGCACGAGCTCAAGCACAACGCCGTCGAAGAAGAGCGCGAGCTCGCCCTGATGTATCAGGCCAAGGGGCTCGACCCGCAACTCGCGCGGGAAGTGGCCAAGCAGCTCTCGGTCGATCCGGAGCAGGCGTGGCGCACGCATACCCGCGAAGAGCTCGGCGTGGACCCGGACGACCTGCCGTCGCCCTGGGTGGCCGCGGCCTCGTCGATGGCCGCCTTCGCCACGGGCGCGTTCATCCCACTGCTGCCGTTCCTGCTCGGTGCGACGAACCTGATCATGGCTGCGGTCATGGCCGCTGTCGCGTTGTTCTCCCTGGGTGCGGCCGTCAGCCGGTTCACGTCGCGCAGTTGGTGGTTCTCGGGCCTGCGTCAGCTGACGGTCGGAGGGGTGGCCGCCATCGTCACCTTCGGTGCCGGTGCGGCCCTTGGCACGCACCTGAGCTGATCCGGTACGCTCCTCGCGCCGGGAGCGCCCCGGCAACCTGGCCACCCGACGACGCGTGGCCGACGAGCCGACCGAGCGACCACCGGCACTCGAGCCCTGGCCCCTGCCTGGACGGACGAAATTTCACGGCTGGCATCGCCGCCTTCGTGTACCCTCGCTGACGGGCCAACGTCGTCCCTGAAGCGTGTTGAACCGCTGATGACGGGACTTTCGACAATGGTTTCCACCCCCACCCCGCAGGGCCTGTACGACGGGCGCCACGAGCACGACGCGTGTGGCGTTGCGTTCGTCGCGGACATGACGGGACGCGCCAGCCACGAGATCGTGCGCCAGGGCGTCTTGGCGCTGGACAACCTCGAGCACCGCGGTGCGTCCGGCAGCGAGGCCAACACGGGTGACGGCGCCGGCATCCTCATCCAGATCCCCGACGGCTTCCTGCGCGCCGTGTCCGGGCTCACCCTGCCGCCCGCGGGCTCCTACGCGGCCGGCATGGCGTTCCTGCCCGACGACGACGAGCTCGCCGCCGCCGCTGTCCAGGCGGTCGAAGCCCTGGCGCTGTCCGAGGGCCTCACGGTTCTGGGGTGGCGTGAGGTTCCCGTCAACGCCGCCATCGTCGGCGCCAGTGCGCGGGCCGTCATGCCCCGTTTCCGGCTTGTCTTCGTCGCGGCCACGGGCGCCCCGGTGACCGGGATGACCCTCGAGCGGATGGCGTTCTGCCTGCGCAAGCGTGCCGAGCGCGAAGCGGGCGTGTACTTCTCCAGCCTCTCCGCCCGCACGCTCGTCTACAAGGGCATGCTGACCGCGCCGCAGCTCGACGAGTTCTTCCCCGACCTCGCCGACGAGCGCATGACCTCGGCGCTCGCGCTGGTCCACTCCCGGTTCTCCACCAACACGTTCCCGAGCTGGCCGCTGGCCCACCCGTACCGTTACATCGCGCACAACGGCGAGATCAACACGGTCAAGGGCAACCGCAACTGGATGGCGGCCCGCGAAGCGCTCCTGGCGAGCGACCTCATCCCGGGCGAGCTCAAGCGGCTCTTCCCGATCGTCACCGCGGGCGCGAGCGACTCCGCGAGCTTCGACGAGGTGCTCGAGATCCTGCACCTCGGTGGCCGTGCGCTCCCGCACGCCGTGCTGATGATGATCCCGGAGGCGTACGAGAACCACGCCGAGATGGACCCGGCCCGCCGCGCGTTCTACGAGTTCCACTCTTCGCTGATGGAGCCCTGGGACGGGCCGGCCTGCGTCACGTTCACGGACGGCACGGTCATCGGTGCCGTGCTCGACCGCAACGGCCTGCGCCCGGGCCGCTTCTGGGTGACCGAGGACGGCATCGTCATCCTCGCCTCCGAGGCGGGCGTCCTCCCGATCGACCAGTCGACGATCGTGCGGAAGGGACGCCTGCAGCCGGGTCGGATGCTGCTGGTCGACCTCGAGCGCCACCGCATCATCGAGGACGACGAGGTCAAGAGCGAGCTCGCCGCGGCGAACCCGTACGCGGAGTGGCTCGCGGCGAACCTCGTCTCCATCGACGACCTGCCCGCCCGCCACCGTGAGCCGGCGACGCACGACTCCGTTCTCAAGCTGCAGCAGACGTTCGGCTACACCGAGGAAGAGCTGCGGACGCTCATCTCGCCGATGGCGCGCGCGGGCGCGGAGGCCATCGGCTCCATGGGCACCGACACGCCGATCGCGGTGCTGTCGGACCGGCCGCGCGTGCTGTTCGACTACTTCCAGCAGCTGTTCGCGCAGGTGACCAACCCGCCGCTCGACGCGATCCGCGAAGAACTCGTCACCTCGCTGCGCGCGACCATCGGCCCCGAGGGCAACCTCCTCGACACCAACCCGGCCGCATGCCGCCAGATCACGCTGCCGTTCCCGGTGCTCAGCGACGACGAGCTCGCCACGCTCGTGCACGTCAACGACGACGGCAACTTTCCCGAGTTCGCCGCCGTGTGCGTCCGCGGCCTGTTCCCCATCGCGGGCGGTGCGGACGCGCTCCGGCACGCCCTGGACGAGGTCCGCCGCACGGTGAGCGAGGCGATCGCGAACGGCGCCCGCCTGATCGTCCTGTCCGACCGCGGGTCCGACGCGACCCTCGCGCCGATCCCGTCGCTGCTGCTCACGTCGG